>NZ_RYDP01000030.1:0-1215 GCF_003970395.1 Flavobacterium sp. GSP27
TTAAGTACATGACAAAAAGCAAAACAGATTGTTTTCCAAAGATTTGAATCCTGTTAAAAGAAATTTTGACAAGTAATCTAAACCATATTTGAATACACTTACTGCTCTTCTTCCATGTTTTTTTATTATTATTTTTTTGATGTTTTTATCCAAATAGTCACCAATTTTATAGCACCATACAAAGGCAATCATTGTCAGTGAGAATAATTTTTCTAATCTTTTTAAATCTGTTACATGAGTATCTTCTATATTAAATCCACTGCTTTTTAATCCTCTAAAAAGGCTTTCAATTTGCCAACGTTGTTTGTAATATACCATAGCTTGCTCTGGTTTATTGAAAGAAACTATAATTAAAAATTCCATAGTTCCATCTCTATCAATTGTTTTGCTGCCAGAGAGATAACATCGTTGTCCGTGTAACTCTACTATTTTTGGATAGTGGTAAAATGCACCAACTTTCAAATTATTAAACAACCAAAATGCTTTTATTTCTCCTTGCTTTTGGTAAGAATAAATTTTGAAATTATTCCTAATCCGAATGTAATATCGAATGTTTTCATTGTTCAAAAACTCCAGCCATTTGCTGCCAACAAATTCTCTATCGGCTAATAAGCAATTAATGCTTTCTTTTCCAAAGCACTGGATATATTTCTTAATCAAATCAATTCGCTCCTCTGTATCTGAATTCCCTCGTTTGTCTAACATTTTGAACATTATCGGAAAGGCTACGTTTTTATAACTAACTCCAAGCATCAATATATTGATATCCTTCGATCCAAATCTCCAATTGGTTCTGTCTAAAACTAGCACCAAATCATCTTTGAATGGCAATAGATTGAATATCAAAACAGAAACCGTCTTCATAGGAAAATCAAATTCCTTCATAAACCGTTGAATCCTCCTGTAAGAACTGTTTTTATCCGCTTTTATGTCAAATCCAGAAGCTAGTCTATCATAATTAATTGTCTTTGTTTTACACAAAGCTGTTACAAACAAACAAATGAGCTTGACCCTTGCCAGATTGAGTTCGCCTTTAAAATGACCTTGCAATACTGATATTAACGATGTATCTTTACTCTCTAGACTGGTGTTATTCATTAGAAAAATTATGTGGTAATAATTCTTTAATGTAATGAATATCAGTCTTTTATCCTATTTTATTGTTGCTTATTTAATTGGTTTTCAATGAAATATCTTTTTTGTCATGTACTAAAA
>NZ_RYDP01000003.1:0-269910 GCF_003970395.1 Flavobacterium sp. GSP27
ATAGGCTATAGATGTAAAGGCAGTAATGTCATAGTCGAGTAGTACTAATAACCCGTAAGCTTATGTACGCTTTTCCTGCCGAGCAATCGGCAGGAAGAAACTTTCTAATACTTTTTATTTTCTTTATCTCAGTATGTTAAGAAATTATGTAACTGATGTTTATAAGATATAAACAACATTACAATAATTGCCCAAAGCAATTATAACCTCTTAAGGTGGTTATTGCGGCGGGGCTCACCTCTTCCCATCCCGAACAGAGTAGTTAAGCCCGCCTGCGCAGATGGTACTGCAGTTATGTGGGAGAGTATGTCGTCGCCTTTCTTTTGAAACCCTTTCATGAAAATGAAAGGGTTTTTTGTTTATAGGTACGACGTGTTCGGGGAAATCCCTCGGTTCGTCGCCTTTCTTTATTTGAACCCCAGTCTGAAAAGACTGGGGTTCTTTTGTTTATAGATACCACGTGTTCGCCCTGCGGGCTCGGTTCGTAGCCTTTCTTTGAAAACCCCTATTCCGATCGGAATAGGGGGTTTTTGTTTTAAAAAATTATGTTTTTTTTTTGTTTCATTGTTGTCCGATAAAAAAGAAGCCAAATTAATGGCTTCTTAAAAATCATCGTAATTTTGAGTTGCAAAAATCAAATAACGATGGGTAAAAATAAGTATTTTTCGACTAAATCTGTTTTCGGACAGTTGATTTCTTTAATAGATGATTCAATGATTCAGAAAGCTGTTAAAAAGCATGATTCCGATAGGTATGTCAAGCATTTCAAATGGAAGGATCATTTGTTTAGTATGGTTTTTGTTGTTTAGAAAAGTGTAATTCTTTGAGTGAAGTTGTCGGAGCAAAAGTTTAATTTAATATTGTTAAACAATTTTAGGAGGTTGCCAGAAGTCAGCTGCGAATTGAGAAGTAAAAACTGATTGGTAAGTAAAATTTTGGTTAGTTGAAATTTCAGGTTTAGATATTTCAGCAAGTTGATTTGTAGAACATTGCAACACACAAGAACTGTAAACTTGAAAAGGATTACAAGATTTTCCCGAACGGTCGTCTTTTTGTTTTTGTTGGCTGGATGATTTTTCGTTTTCAGCAATCGGTTTGGATTGTCCGTCACAACAAGTTTGTTCATTGTTATTTTGCAATGAAATCAGATCTATTGCTGGCTTAATAGGGAGGAATAAAATTATTGTTGCTAATATGAGTGTTGAAAATTTCATTGCTTTGCAAATATATGACGTTTATATATTAGTTGTGTGAAATGATTCGAAACCGTATAAAAAATAGATAAACCGACAAAAGAGTACATCAATCCCAAAAAAACAAAATTATTGTTTGTACATTTGCAACGATGAAAGGATACATTAAAATAGTACTTCTAATTCTGATATCGTGTTGCTATATCAACACCGTATTTGAATTTTCGGATACCGAGGAGAAGGCTAATTTTGAAAATGAAAGTCACGCCTATATTCAACAATTTAGTAACATAACCCTTGTAAACAGCGTAACGCAAAGTATTCCAAATTGCGACATTAATTATGATGCGCTAATTCAATGCTATTTAAGTGTAATTCTACCTGCATCAAAATGCAATTCATTCTACAAAAGCCCTTTCTTTTCAAAACCGGATAGGCTTTTTATCCTATATTCTTCTTACTTGATTTGATGATTTTTTGATTTGACTTTTTTGGGCAATTGCTACGCAGTTGCCAGTTTTACTATTTCAGAACAATTCTATTTAAATCAAAAATGAAAAAAATAATATTCATTCTTTTGCTATTTCCATTTTTAGCAACAGCCCAAAACACTTTTAAAGCCATCCTCAAAGATGAAAAAACAAAAGAAGCCCTTGATAGCGTTTCTGTATTCCTAAATGGAACTCAAAACGGCTCAACTTCTGACGAAAAAGGATTTGTAGTCCTTGAAAACATCCCCAACGGTAAACAAACCATTGTGTTCAGTTCTTTTGGTTACCGAAAAATTGAAAGAAATATTTTATTTCCTCAAAATGAAACCATTGAAATATTTCTTGAACCAACATCGGAAGAATTAGAAGAAGTTAAAGTTACCTCAACAAGAAGTAGCCGAACAATAAAAAATACTCCGACTCGAATCGAAGCGATCGCAGCGGGCGAATTAGAAGAAAAATCTTCAATGCAACCCGGAAATATCAAAATGTTACTTACCGAAAGTACAGGAATTCAAACCCAACAAACTTCCCAAGTCTCGGGAAGTGCAAGTATTCGCATTCAAGGATTAGACGGAAAATATACGCAACTTTTACAAGACGGATTTCCTTTGTACTCGGGTTTTGCAAGTGGCTTGAGTATTTTACAGATTCCGCCACTCAATTTAAAGCGTGTAGAAGTTATCAAGGGTTCAACATCGACCCTTTACGGGGGTGGAGCAATTGCGGGATTAATAAACCTGATTACAAAAGAGCCTACTGATAAAAGAGAAATTTCATTTTTGGCGAACGTAAATCAAACACAAGCGTTAGATTTAAGCGGTTTTTATGCTGATAAATACAAAAAATCAGGACTTACAATGTATGTTTCGAGCAATTCTCAAAATGCTTATGATGTGAATCATGACGGATTTTCAGATATTCCAAAATTTGACAGATATACCATAAGTCCAAAATTTTTCTATTATCCAAACGAAAAAACAACATTTAGTTTAGGTGTAAATGCAGGATTTGAAAAACGAATTGGAGGAGATATGCAAGTGATTGATAACAAATCAGATGTTACGCATACGTTCTTTGAGCGAAATAACAGTAATCGATATTCGACACAAGTAAAATTTGAAAAAACATTTGACAATAAAAATATATTGACAATTAAAAATAGCGTTGGATATTTTAACCGAAAAATAGATAAACAAACTTATAATTTTGAAGGGCAACAAGTAGCTACTTTTACAGAAGCCAATTATTTAATCCCTAACGAAAAATCAGAATGGAATTTGGGAGCGAATTTAGTTTCGGATAATTTTAAACAAATGAATTTAGTGGCTGACAAGTTAGATTATTACAATGCTGCCTTTGGTGTTTTTGCTCAAAACAATCTGAACATAACCGAAAAATTCATTTTGGAAAGCGGATTGCGTTTAGACATTACAAACAGAATCAATGTTTTTGTTTTGCCTCGTCTGTCATTATTATATAAAATCAACGAAAAATTATCTTCACGATTTGGCGGTGGTTTAGGTTACAAATCACCTACCATTTTCTCGGAAGAAACCGAAGAAAAATCATTTCAAAATATAAATTCACTTGACTTTTCAAAAGTAAATCCTGAAAAATCGTATGGATTAAATGCTGATATTAATTACAAAACTACCATTTTTGACGAAGTAAGTTTTGCCATTAATCAAATGTTTTTTTACACCATTATCAAAAATCCGTTGGTTCTTAATCCAGTTCCCCTGACGGTAAATTATGCCTTTGAAAATGCCAACGGAAATATAGAAACCAAAGGTTTTGAAACAAACGTAAAGCTTCGTTTTGAGGATATTTCTTGTTACATTGGCTACACTTACATTGACGCTCAGAAAAATTTTGATAATAATTCAACCATAAATCCATTAACGGCAAAACATCGAATAAACGCAAACGTAATGTATGAATGGGAAGAAAAATTGCGAATTGCTTACGAGGTTTTTTATGTTGGAAATCAGTATTTGACAAACAACGAAAAAGTTAGGGATTATTGGGTTATGGGAGTTTCAGGAGAATACAAATTCAAGTATTTTAGTTTATTTTTGAACCTTGAGAACTTTTTGGACAGTCGACAATCGAGAAATGAAAACATGTATTCTGGGACAATTCAAAACCCACAATTTAGGGAAGTTTACACGCCAACAGACGGATTTATTTTAAACGGTGGAATAAAAATTAAGCTGTAAAAAACCAAATGAAAACAAAATTAATCACACGAACCGTCTGGATATTACCCCTGATGACTCTGATATGTCGGTAACGATAGCGGAGATTTGCAATCTGTGCCCGAAAACTGAATCAAGTAAAATAAAAAAGCCACTTCATTACGGAATGGCTTTTGGTTTTTATAGCGTTGATACATTTTTAGCAAAAAAGTCTTTGAATTTTTTATTGATGAGCATCTTTTCAATGAGTTTAAAGATGGTTTGTTTGTCATCTTCTTCGAGTTGCTGGATTGAATATTTTAGCTTGATGGATTAATAATTAAAGATGCGTAAGTTGGTTTTTTAGGAAAGAGCATTAAAATCAACATCGTGTATTTTTTGAATAGTAACTTTTTGCAAAACTAACGGAGGGTTATTTTGAAAAAAATCTACAAAATCAATTTTTACTACCCACCTAAATAAGTACATTTATGTTGAAAAAGAGAACCCAAAATTTATCTTAATCAACAGTAATAAGTGCCAAAAAATTGAAGTTATTGTCTAAAACAGAATGTTACGCCAATAAAAAACACTTCTTATTAAAAATAGTTGCTAATTTGAATTTATAAAACCAATCAAACGCTTATTTTTGCGCTATGGCAAAGAAAAATACAGACAAAGTTGTCTTTCATCAAATAAAAGTCCTTGATGCTGGTGCAAAAGGCGTATCGGTAGCAAAGGCTCCCGATGGTAAAGTAGTTTTTATCCCGAATGTGGTTCCGGGTGACGTGGTTGATGTGCAAACTTTTAAGAAGCGCAAGGCGTATTACGAGGGAAAAGCAGTTCATTTTCATGAATATTCGGAGCATCGTGTTGCACCTATTTGCGAGCATTTTGGTGTTTGTGGCGGTTGTAAATGGCAGAATATGAAATACAGCCAACAATTGCATTACAAACAAAACGAAGTAAAAAATCATTTGCAACGCATTGGAAAAATAGAACTTCCTGAATTTGAGTCAATTCTTGGTTCGGAAAAACAGTTTTTCTACAGAAACAAAATGGAATTTTCATTTTCGAACAGCCGTTGGTTGACCGAAGCGGAAATTGGCAGCACCGAAGATCTAGGAAATAGAAACGCACTTGGTTTTCATATTCCGAAAATGTGGGATAAAATTCTGGACATCAACAAATGTCATTTGCAAGAAGATCCATCGAATGCCATTAGAAACGAAGTAAGAGACTTTGCCAATGCGCATGGACTGACTTTTTTTAATCCAAGAGCACATGAAGGTTTGCTTAGAACGCTGATGTTGCGAACCGCTTCTACAGGTGAAATCATGGTTTTAATCCAGTTTTTCGAAAACGATAGAACCAACAGAGAATTACTTCTGGATCATCTTTACGAGAAATTCCCGCAAATCACTTCGCTGCAATACGTTATCAATAATAAAGCCAACGATACTTTATACGATACGGATATAAAATTATACAAAGGAAGAGATTACATCTTGGAAGAAATGGAAGGATTGAAATTCAGTATTAACGCCAAATCTTTTTATCAAACTAATTCTGATCAAGCGTACGAATTGTATAAAATAACGCGCGATTTTGCCGGACTTACCGGAAACGAAATCGTGTACGATTTATACACCGGAACTGGAACAATTGCACAGTTTGTATCTAAGAATGCCAAAAAAGTTATTGGAGTTGAAAGTGTTCCTGAAGCCATTAAAGATGCTAAATTAAATGCGGAACGCAATGAAATTACTAATTGTGAGTTCTTTGTAGGTGATATGAAAGTGGTTTTCAACGATAGTTTTATAGCACAAAATGGACATCCTGATGTGATTATTACTGATCCGCCAAGAGACGGAATGCATAAAGACGTAATTGAACAAATCATGAAGATTGCGCCTGATAAAGTAGTTTATGTCAGTTGTAATTCGGCAACACAAGCGCGTGATTTGGCGTTGATGGATGAGAAATACAAAGTGACCCGGGTACGTCCTGTGGATATGTTTCCGCAAACACATCATGTAGAGAATGTTGTACTTTTAGAAAGAAGAAAATAGTGGTCAGTTTGCAGTTTTTAGTATTCAGAACTTAAATTACGGAACACTAAAAACGGCACACTGAACACTGAATAGTATTATATGAAAAAAACATTTTTATTGTTATTGTTTTTCGTTTTCGCTTTCTCCAGTTGTGAGAAAGATGATATTTGTGATGCAAATACCCAAACTACTCCAAGATTAGTGATAGAGTTTTATGATTTTTCAAATCCTTCTGTTCTAAAAAATGTAACAAATCTAAAAGTAGTTGGTGAAGGAATGACGGATGGAATTGTTTTTAATGGTCTCCAAACTACAAGTGCAAATAAGATTTCGATTCCATTGAAAACAGCCAAAACTAGCACCAGTTATAGTTTTACGCTGAACTCTGGAAATCCTAATTCGGCATTGGTTGATGAAGATAATATACAATTTAAGTATACTACACAGGAACTTTTTGTCTCCAGAGCCTGTGGCTACAAAACAATATTCACATTGGATCCAACAAATCCATATACACATACTGATGCAACAACGGCAAATCAAAAATGGATACAATTTATATCGGTTGAAAGAAGTAACATCGAAAATGAAAATGAAATACACATTAAGATCTTTTTTTAGTTTTGGTCTCCTGTTGTCGTTGACTTTGATGCAAGCGCAAGAGAAAACACCTGTGAAAGATAGCACGAAAACTACCCAAACAGATGAAATCATTCCCGAAACTCCATTGCAGCGGGTTGGAATCAATACGGAACCAAAAAATAACGATTCGATTCCCATAAAAACAGATCGCTATGGGATACGTGTAGGAGTTGATTTATTCAAACTGACGCGAGCTTTATACGACCAAAATTATAAGGGAATTGAATTTGTAGCCGACTATAGGTTGACTAAAAAATATTTTTTAGCGGCCGAAATTGGTAATGAAAATAAAACTACAGCTGATGATCGCGTCAATTTTACCACCAAAGGCTCCTACATAAAAGCCGGTTTTGATTATAATGCTTATGAAAACTGGCTGGATATGGAAAATGTGATTTCTATAGGAATGCGCTACGGTTTTAGCACATTTAATCAGGAATTAAACAGCTATCGCATCTACAATGCAAACCCTTATTTTGGTGAAGTCCCGGAAATTGTATCCGGCAAAAAGTTCAATGGACTATCCGCCAGCTGGATTGAAGTGGTGGCTGGAATAAAAGCTAAAGTATTTGACAACGTATTTATGGGATTCAGCCTTCGATTGAACCGATTAGTAACCAATAAACAACCGGAAAATTTTTCCAACTTATATATTCCTGGATTCAACAGAACTTATGATGGCAGTTTTGGAGTAGGATTCAATTATACGGTGACGTATTTTGTCCCTATTTATAAGAAAAAAGTAGCACCTTTTGCAGTCCCAAAAAAGTAGATAAAATATAACCGCCAATTTGCTAATTATTAGTTTTATAAGAATTAGAGATTTAGCGGTCACTATTTTAAAAATAGAATGTCTTAGGATTTCTAAACTATCCTATTTCCTTAATTCCTTTCATCAAAATCCACTTCATGAATAATTTCTCTCCGTCTTTGGTTTTTATCGCATGGAATTTTGGTGATAAAAGTGTTCCTATGACAAATGCGGTTAACGGAATCCAGAATCCGGTTAAATTCGTGTAATGTTCTACTACATATCTAGCGGAAATAAATAAGATTGCAAAACATCCCAATTGATATAAGAATGCTCGTATTTGTAATTTAGTCATTTTTTAAGTTTTAAAATTTTTAATTCAAAGGTCGAAAGTAAAAACAGAATACTAGTTTATTCAGCAGTATCAGTTGTTACCTGAAACTTTGTTCTTTTACTGCCTTCATACATTTCGTATTTTACCAAACGGGCTTCTAAGCCGGCATTGAAAAGTTTAATTTTTCTGGAAGGTTTTAGCCCTACATATTTCAAAGCTTCCAAGTTTGCTGTAATCATCCAGGCATTCGTGCCAGGATAGTTTTTCTTTAAAGTATCGCCAATGTTTTTATAGAATTCTTCCATGTGAATATCCAATCGCTCATCATACGGCGGGTTGAAAACAATATGAAGTTTCCCTTCGGAAGACTTCTCGGTATCAAAAAAGTTTTGTTCCTCGATAGAAATATACTCCTCCAGATTGGTATTCTTGATATTGTCTTTGGCTTTTTGAACGGCACTTGGTGCTTTATCATAGCCTTTTATGGTGTAATGAAACTCCCTAACGCGTTTTAGTAAACTGTCTGAAATACTATCAAACAAATCATTGTCCCAATCGTTCCATTTTTCGAAAGCAAATTCCTTACGGTTGATATTTGCAGGAATATTACAGGCAATCATTGCTGCTTCAGCCAGAAATGTTCCGGAACCACACATTGGATCTAAAAAATCCGTTTGACCGTCCCAACCAGAAAGCAGTAAAATTCCTGCGGCCAAAACCTCGTTTATAGGAGCAATATTGGTAGCAGTTCTATATCCACGTTGGTTCAACGGATTACCTGATGTATCCAGTGCTACTGAAACCTGGTCTTTATCAATATGAATATTGATTCTCAAATCAGGATGTACTTTATCAATGCTAGGTCGTTGCCCAGTTCTCTCTCTGAACTGATCCACAATTGCATCTTTACATTTTTGAGAAACAAATTCCGTGTGATTAAAATATTCTGAATGCACGGTGGTATCAATCACAAAAGTCTGATTAGCACCAATCAATTTAGACCAATTGACTCCCGAAATTCCTTTGTATAAAGCCTGTTCATTATTAGCCTTGAAAAAATAAATTGGCTTTAGGATTTTCAAAGCCGTGCGCAAAGATAAATTCGCTTTGTACATGAACCCTTTATCGCCTTTAAAACTTACCATTCTCACACCTTGCTCTACGTTTTGTGCACCAAGGATTTGCAATTCTTTTGCTAATATCTCTTCAAAACCAAAAAAGGTTTTGGCAATCATTTTATAATTATTTTCCATTTGCGCCCTTTACCCCTCAAAGGGGAAATTGTTATCGTTATATTCGGCAAAAATACACTAAATTTGCATCAATCGAATTAATTGAAAAAGAATAAATGTCTGCAGCACAAAATCCGCCAACTGAAAACCAACTGAAATCAACTGAAAACTGGTATACTTCCTGGTTTGACACTCCGTATTATCACATCCTGTACAAAGACCGAAACTATAGAGAAGCACAGATTTTCATGGATAATTTGACGCATTATCTCAACTTGCCTGAAAAAGCTAATGTATTGGATTTAGCCTGTGGCAAAGGCAGACACTCTATTTATTTGAATCAATTAGGTTTTACGGTTTTGGGTGCGGATTTATCAGAAAACAGCATTGCCGAAGCTACTAAAAATGCAAATGAAACCCTTCATTTCAAAGTACATGATATGCGGGAACCTTTTGATGAAAAATACGATGCCATTTTTAATTTATTTACCAGTTTTGGTTATTTCGAAAATGACCAAGATAACCTGACTACGCTAATCGCAATCAAAGAAAGCCTATCGGAATATGGATTTGCTGTGATTGACTTTATGAACGTCACCCAAGTTATCGAAACACTGGTTCCCGAAGAAACTAAAACGGTCGAAGGAATCGATTTTCACATGAACCGTTATCTGAAAGAAGGATATCTGTATAAAGAAATTAAATTTGAAGACAAAGGACAAAAGTTTCACTTTACCGAAAAAGTTAAAGCATTAAACCTAAAAGATTTTGAGATGTTAATGGAAGAAGCCGGTATTTATTTGTTAGATATTTTTGGCGATTACAAATTAAAAAAATTCCATAAAACAGATAGTGAACGACTAATCATGATTTTTAAATAGTTGTTGGGTTAATTGGTTAATCGTTTATAAGGTTAATCAAAAAAATAAACCGGAAGAAAATCAACAAATAAACGATTCAACAAAGAATATGAATTACCTTTTACCTTTACTTTCCGTACTTATAGGATATAGTATCGCCTTGGTTTTAAAACCAAAAAATAAAACCAATCTAAAATTACTATTGGCCTTTAGTGGTTCGTTTCTGCTTTCCTTGACCGTAATGCATTTGTTGCCAGAAGTTTATGAAAGTGTAAATCCAACTATCGGACTCTTTATTATGCTTGGAATATTGTTCCAAATTATATTGGAATTTTTCTCAAAAGGTGCTGAGCACGGACACGTACACGGATATGAAACCATGACCCAAATCCCGTGGTTATTGTTTATCAGTCTTTGCATTCATGCCTTTCTGGAAGGATTCCCGGTAAGCCATCATCATGATTTAGCGGTAGGAATTGCCATTCATCATTTGCCTATAGCCATTATTTTGACTACTTTTTTCATCAATTCAAACCTGAATAAAAAGGCTATCTTTTTCTTCATGATCACTTTTGCAGTCATGACGCCGTTGGGAACTGTTCTGTCGGATTATTTGCCCATATTAAACGATTATTATACTGAAATCACAGCCATTGTAATTGGGATATTATTCCATATCTCTTCCACCATTATTTTTGAAAGTAGTGAAGGACACAAGTTTAACATCGCCAAAGTTTCCATGATCGTGATAGGAATTGCGCTGGCGTATTTTATATAATTTTACAATTTGGGCGTGACCGCAAGGGTCGGGCTATATGTTGCAATCTTTTTTATTCCGCTGTCGCTACATAAAAAAGGATTTCCACTTCTATCCCTCACGCAAGAAATAAATGTACGGGCACCTCGCGAGTTGTCCCTTCAAAAAAAATAAATATGGAATTCAAAAAAACCACCGAGCAATCCTCAAAATACGATCATTTAGAAAAAATGTCGGTTCAGGAATTGCTTTCTAATATCAATCAGGAAGACAAAACCGTTCCGCTTGCCGTAGAAAAAGCCTTGCCACAAATAGAAACTTTAGTGACTGAAATTGTTACCAAAATGAAACTCGGCGGACGATTATTCTACATTGGCGCAGGAACATCCGGTCGTATCGGGATTCTTGATGCATCGGAATGTCCACCAACTTTTGGAGTTCCTTTCAATTTAGTAATCGGGATTATTGCTGGTGGAGATACCGCAATCCGCAAAGCCGTAGAAAATGCCGAAGACAACACAACTCAGGCTTGGATAGACTTAAAAGCTTTCGAGCTAAATGAAGATGATGTAGTTATAGGAATAGCAGCTTCCGGAACAACACCTTATGTTATTGGAGGATTGCAAACTTGCAACGAAAATAATATTACTACAGGAAGTATTTCTTGCAATGCAGGAAGTCCGCTTTCGCAAACCGCAAAATTCCCTATAGAAGTAGTTGTTGGGCCCGAATTTGTAACTGGAAGTTCCCGTATGAAAGCAGGTACGGCACAGAAACTGGTACTCAACATGATCTCAACAGCCACTATGATTCAGCTGGGAAAAGTAAAAGGCAACAAAATGGTCGACATGCAACTGAGCAACAGCAAACTCATAGATCGTGGCATAAAAATGATACTGGGAGAAATTTCTGTTTCCTATAAAGAAGCTGCCGAATTATTAAAAAAACACGGAAGTGTGCGAAAAGCAGTTGATAATTACAAAAAGTAACACTTGTTTTTCAACATATCGATTACCTTTGAAGAGTAAACCTATAAACAAGAAAAATGGCAACCAACAAAGAACTTTTATCTAAAGGAATTAAATATTTGGCAGGTGCTTTGCCTTTGCTGTTTATTGGTCCAATTGTCATTACTAATGCTTTTATGAATCAACACAATGTTTGGCACTATTTAGTTTTAGCAATAGGTATCATTACCTGCATCAGTGCAATGTATTTGATGTATTTGGGACTAAAAACAATTATGAAAAGTTTATTTAATGACTAATGGAAAACCTAATTCACGTTCAAAAAACATTCGAAAAAGTTATTTACGTCGATAAAAAAGTGAATAACAGAGAATTTGAGGATTGCGTTTTTAGAAACTGCGATTTATCCAATAGTGATTTTTCTTATAGCAGTTTCATGGATTGCGAGTTTATTGATTGTAATCTGGCTATGACTAAATTATCCGGAGCAAGCTTAAAAGGGATACAATTCAAAAACTGTAAATTACTTGGAATTCAATTTGAAGAATGTGATGATTTCTTGTTTAATGTCAGTTTTCAGGAATGTGTTTTGGATTATTCTTCGTTTGCCAATAAAAAAATGCCAAAGACAAAATTCATTTCCTGTTCGTTAAGAGAAGTAGGTTTTGTTGGGACCAATCTTACGAGTTCCGTTTTTGACAATAGCAATCTGGATGGTGCTGTTTTTAATAATACGCAATTAGCTGGAGCCGATTTTTCAAAAGCAACTGATTTTAAAATTGATCCCGAATTCAATCCGATGAAAAAAGCAAAATTTTCGACACAAGGGATTATTGGTCTTTTGGATAAATACGATATTAAAATACAATAATCTACTACCCCAGATGGAAGTGGAAACCCCGAAAGGCTTAAAGCTACTTTTTCATGGATAAAAAGAGCGACTAAAGGAAGCTCCTTTTTTGTCAATAGAAAAAAAGATTTTAGACTTAGGAGTTGCAACGCACAGCTGGATTAGGTACTAAAAAAATTAAATAATTTTAAAATGAAAAAAATAATATTCCTTCTTCCAATGCTATTGCTTTTGTCTTGTTATGATAAAGAGCGCAACTGTAAAGATTTCAAAACCGGAAAATTCAAATTTGAATATGACGTAGACGGTGTTACGAAAACGGCTTTTTTTGAGCGCAACGACAGTATTGAAATTGAGACTTTTGAAGGAAAAACGGATACAGCTTCCATTCGTTGGATCAGTGATTGCGAATATGTACTGCAAAAACTGCATCCTAAAAACATGGCTGAAGAAAAAGCTATTGGTATGAAAATTTTGACTACATCAAAAAAATCGTATACCTTTGAGTTTGGAATGGTTGGTTCTGATGCCAAACAAAGAGGAACAGTAACAAAGATTTCGGATTAAATATTTTAAATCAAACAATTATAACTACATAAAATGGAAGTATTTTTAAATCCTGATGCTTGGGTAGCACTGTTAACATTGACGTTTCTAGAAATCATACTGGGTATTGATAATATCATCTTTATCTCGATTGTTACAGGAAAATTACCCGTTGAAAAACGAAAAAAAGCGACGCAAATTGGTTTGTTTCTAGCCATGTTCATGCGAATTGCGCTGTTATTTGGGATTACACTTCTTATTGCAATGAAAGAACCGTGGTTTAGTGTGGATTGGGGTTGGTTCTCTGCTCATTTTAACGGGCAAGCGATGATATTATTGGCCGGTGGTATATTTCTGATTTACAAAAGTACCAAGGAAATTCACGAAAAAGTAGACCATAAAGGAGAAGAAGAAAAAAATTTAAAAACTTCGGCGGCAAAATCATTTGCTAACGTTATTGTCCAGATTTTGTTGATTGACCTTATTTTCTCCGTAGACAGTATTTTGACTGCTGTAGGCATGACTAACGGACTGGAAGGTGCATTGTATATTATGATTACGGCTGTTTTAATTTCTGTTGGGGTTATGATGCTGTTTGCGGTGCCGGTTGGAACGTTTGTAAACAACAATCCATCTATACAGATTTTAGGTTTGGCATTTTTAATTCTGATTGGTTTTATGCTGATCACGGAGAGTATGCACTTATCCGAAGCAGTATTGGTAGGCCAATCTGTAGGAGTGGTTCCTAAAGCTTATTTGTATTTTGCAATTGCCTTTTCATTGGCTGTCGAGTTTCTAAACATGAAAATGAGAAAGAAAAAATAATTATTTATAAAAAAAAATGCTCCAAATCGGAGCATTTTTTTTATTCTAAACTTAATATTATCTGACCGTCATCATCGCGCTGTATGCCTGAATCGTCAGCATTAGTTTCCCCTTTTACTTCCAATTCTTCCGCAATAATTTCCTCCGGTGCTTCATAAGGCAAAGAGTCCAGCAGGTTTACTTGTTTTAACTTATCAGCGGTTAATTGATTCCCTAGTGCTTTAAATCCTTTGAGTGCAATAAACGACTCTATATCTACAGTTATATTTTCTTTTTGAACGCCTTTCACTTTTGTGAAAACTAATTCAGCTACTGGACGATACTCTGTTGATACAATTTCAAGATGTGAATTAGCATGTTCTGTAATAAAACTTTCCTCTTTGTTTTCGGTTTCCACCAAAAAGCGTTTGATGTAGTAACGTTCTTTTTCACCATCATAATAAATGGCTGAAATTGGTTTTTTTGGAATCCATTTTTCTAAAACGATCATATCTTCATCGAAATGTGTAGATAATTCTGGTGTAATTACCTTTACTTTTCCGGATTGCGAAAGGATCAAAATTTTATCATTAGGTCTAAATTCGCCTAACAGTTCTCCTCTTCCATCCACATTAAGTCTTTGTACGGTTTCATCAAACCATACTTTTCGAGGCAATAATGTTGAAATTCCTTTTTCTTTTAATTCAATTTTCTTGATTGGATATTTAGTGACTAAATTTCCTTTCGAACCTCTTCCTTTTATAGCTAAACTCGCAAAATCAATGTCGAATTTTAGTTTTTTGACAGTTCCCACCTGACGCAACATAATGGTAATTACTTCTGCCTCTCCGTTTGGATTACAGGAGAAATACACCACTTGTGATCCTGTACTTTCATTCGTCAGATCATACGCTTTGTCTCTAGTCACACCTGAAACATTGAATCGTTTTATATAAGAAGGTCCTGATTTTCCGTCACGGTAAATCGTATTGTAAATGGTCCGTTTATCACTTTTGTCAAAAATGGCAATATGAATGATATCTTTTCCCACAAAGGTTTTCGCATCTACCTTGGTAATTATCATTTTTCCGTCACGCAGAAAAACAATTACATCGTCAATATCAGAACAGTCTGTAACATATTCGTCTTTTTTTAAACTCGTTCCTACAAAACCTTCTTCTCTGTTTACGTACAATTTAGTATTTCTAAGGACTACCTTCGTGGCTTCGATATCATCAAAAACACGAAGCTCAGTTTGGCGTTCTCTCCCTTTACCATATTTCTCTTTTAATCGTGTGAAATAGGCTATAGCAAAATCAATCAGATGTTCTAAATCGTGTTTCACTTGTTCAATATCTCCTTCCAGCGCTTGAATTTTATCTTGAGCCTTGTTGCTGTCAAATTTAGAAATACGCATGATTCGGATGTCCAATAAACGCAGAATATCGTCTTCGGTAACGGCGCGCTTCAGGTGTTTAATGTAGGGTTTCAGTCCATCATCTACCGCTTTAATGACGCCTTCCTTAGTGGTCTGTTCTTCAATATCACGATAAATTTTATTTTCGATAAATATACGTTCCAAAGAAAGAAAATGCCATTGCTCCTCTAATTCACTCAACTGGATTTCGAGTTCGCTTTTCAGTAATTGGACCGTTCTGTTGGTCGAAATTTTCAACATCGCAGAGACTCCAATAAACAGCGGTTTGTTGTCTTCAATCACACAGCCTAATGGTGCCACCGAAGTTTCACAGGCCGTAAAGGCAAACAATGCATCAATGGTTTTATCAGGAGAAACACCCGGAAAAAGATGAATTAATATTTCGACCTCAGCAGCGGTGTTATCTTCAATTTTCTTGATTTTGATTTTCCCTTTTTCATTGGCTTTCAAAATACTGTCAATCAAAGTCGTCGTATTGGTCGAAAACGGAATCTGGGTAATTACCAAAGTATTTTTATCTAGCTGACTAATTCTGGCTCGCACACGGATACGTCCACCACGCAATCCATCGTTATAATTGGATACATCTGCAATTCCCTGTGTCAAGAAATCAGGATATAAAGTAAACGGTTTTCCCTTTAATATTTTTATCGATGAATCGATTAATTCATTAAAATTATGAGGCAATACTTTCGTAGAAAGACCTACTGCGATTCCCTCGGCTCCGGAAGCTAATAATAATGGGAATTTAACTGGCAGGTTATTGGGTTCTGCCCGTCTTCCGTCATAGGACACACCCCAATCGGTAATTTTTGGAGAGTACAACACTTCTAAAGCAAATTTAGACAAACGTGCTTCAATGTAACGCGAAGCCGCAGCACCATCACCTGTCAGAATATTTCCCCAGTTACCTTGACAATCAATCAGTAATTCTTTTTGCCCTATTTGCACCATCGCATCACCGATACTCTGATCTCCGTGAGGATGATATTGCATGGTGTGCCCAACAACATTGGCCACTTTATTGTAACGACCATCATCCAGCTCCTTCAAAGAGTGCATGATACGGCGTTGCACCGGTTTAAAACCATCTTCAATAGCCGGTACGGCACGCTCTAATATTACATACGAGGCATAATCCAGAAACCAGTCCTTATACATTCCCGTAACTTTGGTAATGGTATCGTTGCCGTCTTCTTGATTGTCGTAAAAATGCTGGCCTTTCGAGGTTTTTTCTTCAGATTGATTTTCATTAATCGAATTATCTTCTTCCTGACCTTCTGGTAATATGTTATCGTCTTCTTCGTCTTTCATTATCTTGATTCCGAAATTAATTGTATTAAATCTTATCTGCTTAGCAGAATTGTTTTGTATTTGCTAGCAAAAATTTGCTCATTCTTTTCAGGTAAAGTATATTCTAAAACCAAATCACTTTTGTTTTGGCACAGTACAATTCCTATGGTTTTATTTTCATCTTCAAAACGCATTTCTCGGTCATCTTAATTGACATACATTTGCATTTGTCACAAATCTTGGTGTTTTAATTCTCCTATTTTTAAATCAATCAGTATAAAACATTTAAGAATCCTGAAATTTTTTGATAATTTAATTTATTTAAATCTACAGACACTGTCTGCGCTTTTTGAGATTTGAATTCCGCAGTCAGTGATTGCGAATTTCGAATTTCTAAAATCCGGGTCAATGAATCGGATTTTGAATAAGTTATGTAAAATTGTTTTATTTGTTCTAAATTCCGAATCGAAAACCCTTTTCCAAACTGAATAGTCAACTGTTCAGAAAGTCCTTTTAGTAGTTGCTTTCCGCATTCAGCTCGTTCTTTTCCGCTTTGCTCTTCTTCAACAATCATTCTTCCCATTTCAAAATAGGTGTAAACCATTGTTGAATTTACGGTACGTAAAACCTGTTGACGGGTATTTTGCAACAGCGTGACCACTTGAGAAAATAAAATTTTATTTTGAGAATTATTTGGAATTGTATTTTCTTCGTCTTTCATTAAATATATTCTATTGAATAGTAGTTAATTATATTTTTTGTCTTAAAATGCTAAAACGAATATTTTTCTTTACAAATATGCTCTTCTTTTGTGACACTATTTCCATTTTTATCCAACTCTTTTTTTACAACTGTTTCACATTCCTTGTGATCATTGCTCTTTATAATAAAAAAAGTAGCTGAAAAACTGATCACAAATAGTAGGGCAATAAGAATAAGTATTCTTTTTGTAGGCATTTTATAATTATTTAAATTTTCTCAATCACATCTAATTCCACCTTCAAATTCTTGATGATAAATTCCTGTCTGTCCGGCGTATTCTTGCCCATATAGAACGACAATAATTGCTCAATCGAAGTGTTTTTATCCATCATAATGGGTTCTAAACGAATGCTTTCGCCTATGAAATTTTTGAACTCATCCGGTGAAATTTCACCTAGTCCTTTGAATCGGGTAATTTCTGGTTTTGGTTTTAATTTTTCAATAGCATTTCTTCGTTCCTCATCAGAGTAACAATAAATGGTTTCTTTCTTGTTTCTAACCCTGAAAAGTGGCGTTTGCAAAATGTATAAATGCCCTTCTTTTATCAATTCAGGGAAAAACTGCAGGAAAAAAGTAATCAATAACAAGCGAATATGCATTCCATCAACATCCGCATCTGTAGCAATTACGATGTTGTTATACCGCAATTTTTCTAAGCCATCTTCAATATCCAGTGCCGCTTGCAGCAAATTGAACTCTTCATTTTCATATACAATTTTCTTGCTCATTCCATAGGAATTCAAAGGCTTACCACGCAAACTAAAAACGGCTTGCGTATTTACATTGCGCGATTTAGTAATGGATCCGGATGCAGAATCTCCTTCGGTAATAAAAAGCGTGCTTTCCAGATTTTTAGGGTTTTTAGTATCTGGGAGATGCGCCCTACAATCTCTTAATTTTTTATTGTGCAGATTTGCTTTTTTGGCACGATCTGTCGCTAATTTTCGTATTCCGGACAATTCTTTGCGCTCTCTTTCGGCTTGAATAATTTTTCGTAATAATGCTTCTGCGGTTGGTGGATTTTTATGCAAGTAATTGTCCAATTTGGTTTTCACAAAATCGTTTACAAAAGTACGCACGGAAGGCATTCCCGGTTCGGATCCCATGTCAGTTGAACCCAATTTAGTTTTGGTTTGCGACTCAAAAACCGGCTCCATTACTTTGATGCTGATCGCTGTAACGATTGATTTTCGAACATCAGAAGCTTCAAAACTCTTGTTGTAAAACTCCCTGATGGTTTTAACAATTGCTTCCCGGTAGGCTGCTAAATGTGTTCCGCCTTGAGTCGTGTTTTGTCCGTTTACAAACGAATGGTATTCTTCGCTGTATTGGGTTTTGCTGTGCGTCAAAGCAATTTCGATATCCTCACCCTTCAAGTGAATGATAGGATATTCTAAATCCTCAGCATGAATAGTTTCTTCTAATAAATCTTTCAGACCATTTTCTGAAAAATATTTTTCACCGTTGAAAAGAATTGTCAAACCATTGTTTAAGTAACAATAATTTTTGAGCATTTTGATTACATATTCATACCGATATTTGTAATTTTTGAAAATTGCTTCATCTGGAATAAAAGTAACTTTGGTTCCTTTTCGCTTGGTGGTTTCGATAATATCTTCTTCAAGGACAAGGTTTCCTGCTGAGAATTCTGCTGCTTTTTGTTTTTCATCCCTAACGGATTCTACTCTAAAATAATTGGACAACGCATTGACTGCTTTTGTCCCTACTCCGTTCAGACCAACTGATTTTTTAAACGCAAGTGAATCATATTTTCCGCCGGTATTCATTTTGGAAACTACATCAATCACTTTTCCCAAAGGAATTCCACGTCCATAATCCCTGACCGTAACGGTTTTATCTTTGATAGTGACCTCGATTGTTTTTCCAGCACCCATAACAAATTCATCGATACAGTTATCGAGTACTTCTTTCAGCAGAATATAAATTCCGTCATCTGAAGAGGAGCCGTCGCCTAATTTTCCGATGTACATTCCGGGACGCATGCGAATATGTTCTTTCCAGTCGAGTGACCGAATGTTGTCTTCGGTATATTGATTTTGATCGGACATTGTAGGTTTTGTGGATTTGGTGCTAATGTAGTGTAATTCGATAAAATTTAAAACAGGAAGTCATCAAAGTTATTAAGAATGATATTGACAACCGATTTAGAATTAACGATTTTAGATTGCAGATTTCAAATTGAAATTGATTTTTGATATTCGAATTTAAAAAATCTTGATAATCTCTTTCAACTGATTGTCTAATTCAGCATTAGAAATCTTATTATTTATCACATCAAAATTAGCCTCAAAACTAGGCAATGAAAAAGTCGCTTTTATGTTTCCGCCATAAAAGGGGAAAGCGTTATTTGCAATTCCCAAAACGCTTGCTCCGCCTCTGGCTCCGGGAGAAGTAGCCATCAATAACATGGGTTTTTCCTGAAAAACCTTCGCATTTATTCTGGTACACCAGTCAAAAACATTTTTGAAAGCGGCAGAATAATTTCCGTTATTTTCCGCCATGGATACCACTAGAATATCAGCAGTGGCAATTTTAGCCAGAAATGATTTTGCTAATTCATGCTGACCAATTTCTTTTTCTATATCGACGGTAAATATCGGCATTTGGAAATCATTTAAATCCAGCACCTCAACTACTGCATTTTCAAAAAGATTCGCTGCGTAAGTCGCTAATTTTTTGTTGATCGAGTTTTTGCTGGGGCTTGCGCCAAAAGCGATTATTTTCATGATACTTTATTTTGACTAAAAGTACTAAAAATTGGTTCAGCTCCAAAATAATTAGCCACAGATTGACCCATTTTGAAAACAAAGATGAAACTATGAAATATGATATTTGCAAAATCAATTTTACCCCAGAGTGAAATGGAAAGCATTTTTCTGATCAATCTCATTTTTTTCTTGACAAAAAGAGTAACCAGCGGAAGCTCCTTTTTTTGTCTTAGAAAAAAGAGATTGTTGGAGAAATATTACTTCATTAAACTTTTATTTTAATTGGAGTTCAGTGAACTTCGTTTGAAGTGGAAAGCTGGATTGGGTACAAAAAAGTCGAAAGCTAATACTAACTTTCGACTTTATGACTTTGGACATTATGACTTATTTACACGTTGAATCTAAAATGCATCACATCACCATCTTTTACGATGTATTCTTTTCCTTCTACTTTGAATTTCCCGGCTTCTTTACATTTAGCTTCGGAACCGTAATGTACAAAATCCTCGTATGCAATCACTTCGGCGCGGATAAATCCTTTTTCGAAATCAGTGTGAATTACTCCTGCAGCTTGTGGCGCAGTTGCCCCAACATCTATAGTCCAAGCCCGAACTTCCTTAACGCCTGCGGTAAAATAAGTTTGTTGCTTCAATAATTTATAAGCTGCACGTATCAAGACTGAGGCTCCGGGTTCGCTTAAACCCATATCTTCCAGAAAAACCTGACGCTCTTCGTAGCTTTCTAATTCGGTAATATCAGCTTCAGCACCAACCGAAAGAATAATTACTTCCGCATCTTCATCTTTGACCAATTCCCGAACCTGATCCACATATTTGTTTCCATTTACTGCTGAGTTTTCATCAACATTACAGACGTATAAAACTGGTTTTGCTGTAATTAACTGAAACGCTTCCATCAAAACCTCTTCATCATTGTTTTGAGGAATTACTATTCTTGCTGATTTTGCCTGAAGCAATGTTTCTCTGATTCGGTCTAAAAGAGCTTTTTCGGTTTGTGCTTCTTTATTTCCCGTTTTAGCGGCACGATTTACTTTTTCTAAGCGTTTTTCAACATTCTCCAAATCCTTCAATTGCAGCTCGATGTCTATGGTTTCTTTGTCGCGGATAGGATTTACATTTCCGTCAACGTGAACAATGTTATCGTTATCAAAACAACGCAAAACATGGATGATCGCATTACATTCTCTAATGTTTCCAAGGAATTGATTTCCTAAACCTTCCCCTTTACTAGCTCCTTTTACTAATCCTGCAATATCAACGATATCGACAGTTGCCATTTGCACGCGTTCTGGTTTTACTAATTCTTCCAGTTTTTCCATTCTGGAATCCGGAACATTTACAACACCTATATTGGGTTCGATGGTGCAAAAAGGAAAGTTGGCACTTTGCGCTTTTGCATTGGATAAACAATTGAATAATGTTGATTTTCCAACATTTGGTAATCCTACAATTCCTGCTTTCATATGTAGATAATATTTATTTTTAATGGAGTATAGTATCGTCATTTTTGCTGTTTTTGAACAGATTTCATCACGATTTTGTAATGCTTTTTTTGAATGACACGCTAAACGTAAAATTTAGTAGCTACCGCTAAAAGTATGCAAAGATAAGATTTTAAAAATGTTTAAATAAGTAAAATTTCAGATTAAACGTATCTGAAATATTTTTTATAAAAAAACGAAAAATTTACTAATATTTTGTTAAAAAAAATTATATTGCGATCGATTTAAAACCAAACCAAAAATCAAACAAAACTTATTATGAGAAAATTTGCATTATTATTATTTCTATTAAACATCTCGTTTCTTTTTGCACAAAAAGAAGTCTCGGGTGTTGTAAAAGAAAACACCGGGAATGCTTTGCCTGGTGTAAACATTGTTGAAAAGGGAACTCAAAATGGGGTTTCTACTGATATGAATGGAGCATACAAGATAAAAGTTAAAGACGGGGCTACTTTAGTTTTTAGCTATGTAGGTTTTGCTAAATTAGAAAAAGCAGTTACAAGTGCTGTGCTGAATGTTGTCTTATCAGAAGAAGGCGGACAAAATCTAAATGAAGTTGTAGTTACTGGAAGCAGAACTGCGCCAAGAAGTAATACCACATCAGCATTACCTATTGATGTTATTTCTGCAAAGGATTTAGCCTCAACAGGGCAAGCTTCTTTTGACAAAGCTTTACAATACAAGATTCCATCGTTCAACACCGTTCAGACTCCGGTAAATGATGCAACTTCATTATTAGATCCTTATGAGATTAGAAACATGGGACCGAGTAGAACGTTAATCCTTATCAACGGGAAACGTAAAAATTTAAGTTCTTTACTTTATGTACAAACCTCTCCGGGACGTGGTGAAACAGGTGCTGACATCTCTGCTATTCCTACTGATGCAATCGAAAGAGTGGAAATACTTCGTGATGGTGCATCGGCTCAATACGGTTCTGATGCAATTGCTGGGGTAATGAATATTATCTTAAAAAAAGGAACACGTGACGGATCAGTAACAGTAAGAAGTGGAATGACTTCTGCTGGTGACGGCGAAATGCTAGGTGTAAGTTTAAATAATGGAACAACGGTAGGAGAAAAAGGATTTATAAATTATACTATTGATTTTTCGAAAGTTAATTTATCTAACAGACCAGGGACTGTAGATGCCGCTGGTGAAGCAGCAGATTTTGGGGCTTCTCTATCAGACGTTCAGGCATTTTTAGCTAAAAAACCAGATGCAGGGAATATTAATGGTTCACCTGAAACTGCTGCTGCAAAATTCTTAGTAAATGGTGGAAGTGAATTAAGCGAAACATCTCAATTGTATTACAATGCCGCTTATGTTTACAAAAAAGTAAATTCATTTGCTAACTACAGAACTCCATATTGGAGAACATTAGCATCTGCACCTTATTTGAAAGACTTATTTGGTGACGGTACTGCAGCTTCTTACCAAGGATATGTTCCTACTTTTGAAGGGGATTTAAATGACTATAACGGAACATTAGGTTACAAATCAACTAAAAATGACTGGAATACTGACGCGAGTATTACTGTAGGTGGTAACACCCAATCATATTCTGTAAACAACTCACAGAATAGATCTAACATTGTAGATGGAAATGGTGCTCAAGTTTACAGAGAAAACAGCCCAATATCATTCAAACCAGGAGGGACTGCTTTCAATCATATTGTAGGAAACTTAGATGTCTCTAAAATATTATCTGACAAAGTTAGTATTGGTTTTGGATCTGAGATGAGAACAGAAACTTTCGAAGTAATTGAAGGGGATAAAGCATCTTGGGACGGAATTGGAGCTGACTCATTTGCAGGTAATCGACCTGAAAATTCAGGATCATGGAATCGTTATAATTTAGGAGCTTATTTTGACCTTGCTTATGATGTGACCAAAGATTTCTTAATCAATGGTACTGTTCGTTATGAAGATTATAGCGATTTCGGTGGTGCAACAGTTTGGAAATTAAGTTCTAGATATAAATTTTTAGATGACAAAATTACATTAAGAGGGTCTATTTCTACTGGATTTAGAGCACCTACATTACACCAAATTTACACGCAAAAATCACAATACTCATTCGTTGCGGGACAAGGAATTCAAGTTAGTGGAATTATAAATAACGTTTCACCACAAGCACGTAAATTAGGAATTGATCCGCTAGATGCTGAGAAATCAACAAATATCACTATCGGAATTGGAGCAAAACCAACGAAAAATTTTAATTTCACATTAGATTACTATAACATTAAAGTAGAAGATAGAATTGTTTTAGGAGACAGACAGGATACTGAATTTGGTAATGTAGCTTGGTTTGAGAATTCATTTGACTCTAGAACTTCAGGTTTAGATGTAGTTTCTAATTACAATAACATTATATTAGGATCTGGTAAACTTGGATTCAATTTATCTGGAAACGTAACTTTTCAAAATGAGCGAATTTCTCCAGTTGCTAGTAATAACTTTGGAGCAACGTTAGATGCATTAACGTTTACTTCAAGACCAAATACAAAATGGATCTTAGGAGCGAATTACGAAGTTGGAAAATTTGGTTTCTCCCTTAATAACACTTACTTTGGGAAATCTATTTTCAAACAAGATGGTATGGACGCTAACTTAAGAACTGAATTTACTCCAAAAATCGTTACTGATTTAGGTATTAATTTCACAGCGACTGATAAATTAACTTTATCTTTAAACGTGAATAACTTATTAAACGTGCTTCCTGAATGGAATTTCAAAGCAGAAAACGCTGCAGGAAGAGCTATTTTAAACGATCCAGCTCAAGTAAAAAATCAGTCTAATTTGGTTACTTTCAACCAACGTTACTCTCAAATGACGTATGATGGATACCACTTTAGCCAATTAGGAACAATGTTTAATTTATCATTAAACTATAAATTCTAATTTAAGTATTTAATTAATTATAAAGGGCTGTCAATCGACAGCCCTTTTTGGTACTAATAATTAATAGAACAAAGGATTATTTTTGTTTTATTAAATTGATTTTTAGGTATTTAATTCACGTTTATGTAGTTGCACGATAGCTCAAAAAAATCAATTTTAGGGCCTTTCATCAAGTGAAAAATATTTTTTTGTCTGCTCCTTAAAAAGAGGTAGTTCCACAGGGTTCTCCTTTTTGAAATATAAACAAAAAAGGCTACTCATGTATCCGATTTAGAAAGATTAGAGAAACTATTTTCTTTGACAATCATTGCTTTTGTATGGTGTTATAAAATTGGTGACTATTTAGATGAAAACATCCAAATAATAATAAAAAAACATGGAAGAAGAGTAGTAAACGTTTTTAAATATGGATTTGATTACTTGTCAAAATTTATTTTAACAGGATTTAAGTTTTTAGAAAACAATCTGTTTTACTTTTTGTCATGTACTTAACTAAATGATCCTAAAAAAACGGCGTTTAAAGGAACTGTAAACGCCGTTTGATTTTATATAAAAGAGATTAGTTATCGAATTGCGTTTATATATTCCTCGATTTTACCGGTACCATTTTCAGTTAAATGCTGAATGAAAGCGCTTCCTATAATTGCTCCTTTGGCAAATTGAGTGGCTTGATTAAAGGTTTCCTTGTTATTGATGCCAAAACCTATTACTTGAGGGTTTTTCAGATTCATCTTGGCAATGCGTTTGAAATAGTCTTCTTGAACGCTTCCAAAACCGGATTGTGATCCTGTAACGCTCGCGGAACTTACCATGTAAATAAATGCATCAGATACACTGTCAATAAAGTTGATGCGCTCGTCAGAAGTTTGTGGTGTAATTAAGAATATATTTTTCAATCCGTATTTCTCGAAAGTTAATTTATATTCATCTGCATATACGTCAACGGGAAGATCGGGAATGATTAACCCGTCAATGCCAATCTCCGCACATTTCTGGCAGAAATTCTCGATTCCGTATTGCAACATTGGGTTGAAATATCCCATAATCACTAAAGGAATAGATACTGTTTTACGAATGTCTTTTAATTGGTCAAACAAAACTTGTGTCGTCATTCCGTTGTGCAATGCTTGTGTGGAACTGGCTTGAATCGTTGGTCCATCAGCCAATGGATCACTGAACGGCAATCCTATTTCAATCATATCCACCCCGCTTTTTTCTAAATCCTGGATGATTTGTACGGTATCGTTAAGGTTGGGATATCCTGCCGAGAAATAGATGGAAAGGATCTTCTTAGTGTCTTGTAGTTTTTGATTTATTCGGTTCATTGTCGTATTTTTTTATTCTATTTTAGGATCTTTTTTACCTTGGAGTTTTAATTGGAATGTTTAGATAGCGGCGCTGTACGCCCAAGCTTTTTGGTCGGATTGCAAATGCACTTCAACACGTTTGTAATGCAATCCTTCGTACAAATCCGTTTGGCGAAGTTCTTGTGAAGAAACGGAATACACCATTCCGTTGATGGTGTCTTCCGGTTTTTGGGTTTCGGTAATAATGGGGTAGTGCACTAATCCAAATTCTTCTTCAATTTGGATTTCTTTTATGATGTAACCAATTAGTGTTTGAGGAGTTCCCTCAAGAATACGCCCAAAAAGATCTTTTTGTATGTCCACATTTTGTAAGCTGCTGTAAGCGAATAATTTTTCCATAGTTTCTATTTTTAAAATGTGAATTGAACGTCATTTTTATGTTGTTGGGTTTGCGTTAAGGATTACTTCACTAAACTCTTATTTTTTATTGAAGTTCAGTGAACTTCGTTTGCAGTGAAAATCCTTTTTCGTCTCGTTTTTTAACGAGATAAAAAAGAGTGCAACGAAAATCCTGACCTCGCAGTAACGTTAGTGGAAGCGAGGGAACGCCCCGAAATAATTTCGGGATAAACCCTAAAAAAATGAGGGTCAAATCAACTATAATTTAAAATAATCAATATAAGTATTCAAATCCTTATCGCCACGACCGGAAAGATTGATGACAACAATATCATCTGCTTTGAATTTCATTTGGTCGAGAACGGCAAAGGCATGCGCACTTTCGATAGCGGGGATCAGTCCTTCCATTTGGGATAATTTTAACCCCCATTGCATGGCTTGATCATCCGTTATGGAGATGAATTGTGCTCTGCCAGTAGCGAATAAATTAGCGTGCATAGGACCTACGCCTGGATAATCCAATCCTGCCGAGATGGAATATGGCTCGGTGATTTGACCATCAGGAGTTTGCATCAACAAGGTTTTACTACCGTGAATAACGCCTACTTTCCCTAATGCCGATGTAGCAGCACTTTCGCCTGAATCGACTCCTAATCCTGCTGCTTCGACCGCAATAATAGTCACGTCTTCATTATCCAGAAAATGATAATAGGCTCCGGCAGCATTGCTACCACCACCTACACAGGCAATCACATAGTCAGGGTTTTCACGACCTTCTTTTTCCAATAATTGTTCTTTAATTTCCTTAGAAATAACACTTTGGAAACGCGCCACCATATCCGGATAAGGGTGTGGTCCTACGACGGATCCAATGATATAATAGGTGTCTACAGGATTGTTAATCCAGTCGCGAATGGCTTCGTTTGTGGCATCTTTTAAGGTTTTTGATCCTGAAAGCGCCGGACGCACTTCGGCACCCAACATTTTCATACGAGCTACATTTGGCGCTTGACGTTTGATGTCAATTTCACCCATATACACGATGCATTCCAGTCCCATTAACGCACAAACAGTTGCTGTTGCTACGCCATGTTGCCCGGCACCGGTTTCGGCAATGATACGTTTTTTACCCAAACGTTTGGCTAATAAAATTTGTCCAATGGTGTTGTTCACTTTATGCGCGCCAGTATGACATAAATCTTCTCTTTTTAGGTAGATTTTAGTGTTGTATTGTTCTGATAACCGTTTTGCAAAATAAAGAGGCGTAGGGCGACCAACATACTCTTTAAGCAAGGCATCAAATTCAGCCTGAAATTCAGGCTCAGCTGTAATTTTTAAATAATTTTGACGTAATTCTTCCACATTTGGATATAACATTTCAGGAATGAAGGCGCCTCCAAATTCTCCGTAATAGCCTTTTTCGTTAACGTTGTATGACATAGTTTTATTTTTTTATTTTATTATCTGTAGAGACGTACTGCAGTGCGTCTTTACACAATTGTATGTTTTTTAAACCGGGTTTTATCTCAAATTTACTGTTTACATCAATGGCGTAAAGCGGTAAATTGGTTTTCGAAATTTCATTTATAGCGCCCATTTCATCAATTCCGATTCCACCACTCAAGAAAAACGGTTTGCTTGAGGGATACTTTTCTAATACTTTCCAATTGAATGTGGCTCCGTTGCCTCCGGGTAATTTTCCTTTGGTATCAAAAAGAAAATAATCACAAACGGTTTCAAACGGTTTTAGTTCCTCAAAATCAAAAGAATCATCAACAGAGAATACTTTTATAATATCAATTTTACGATCAATTTTATTTTTTAATTCCTGGCAAAAGGCAACGGATTCGTGACCGTGCAATTGAATGGCCTGCAAATCGTGTTTATTGGTTTTCGCCAAAATAACTTCGGATCTTTCATTGACAAAAACTCCTACTTTTTTAATTGATTTTGGTAAATTTGGAATCACACCATCAAAATATCGAGCCGATTTCTCCCAGAATATAAATCCCATATAATCGGGTAGGAACGACCCTATTTCGATTATATTATCGGGATATTTCATGCCGCAAATTTTTATCCCCACCCCAGCCCACCTCGAAGGGGAGGGAGCCGAAGCGTCTTGATGGTCTGTTTGTTTTTTCATTTCCAGTTTTTTTTTTAATTCAATCCTTTTAGAGTTTTGAACCTTAACAGGGTTGTTTTATAGTTGGCTGATAAATTCGGTTGCAGCTTTACCTGCATTATCAGTTTTCATAAAGTTTTCTCCAATCAGGAATCCTTTATATCCGAATGGTTTTAATTCCTTAATCGCTTCAACTGATGAAATCCCACTTTCGGAAATTTTTACAAAATCATTTGGGATTTGTGCTGCTAATTGCTTGCTGAAATCCAAACTCACTTCGAATGTTTTTAGATTGCGATTGTTTACACCAATCATATCTAAGGTAGGCATAATCGATTTTTCCAGTTCCTCTTGATTGTGTACCTCCAGTAAAACTTCTAGTCCTAAACTTTTGGCAAATTCAGACAAGGATTTGATTTCTTCTCTGGTTAAAATTGCTGCGATAAGTAGAATTAAATCGGCTCCGTATGCTTTGGCTTCCAATATTTGATAGTTATCAACAATGAATTCTTTTCTCAATAATGGTATATTTACTGTGGCTCTTGCCAAAAGTAAATCGTCTAAAGAACCACCAAAATATTTTCCATCTGTCAATACTGAAATTCCGCAAGCCCCAGCATTTTCATAGCCTTTGGTTACTTCTTCAACAGTAAAACTATAATTTATTGCTGCTTTGGAAGGCGAACGGCGTTTGTGCTCCGCAATAATTCCGGATGTACTGTTTCGTAAATTATCACTCAAAGAAATAGTTTTTTTTTCAAAGAAAACGGAAGCTTCCAATTGTGAAACAGGTATGATAGATTTCTTGAGAATGACTTCTCTTTTTTTGTCAACTATGATTTTATCTAAAATATTCATTTATTTTTTTGTTTAAAGTTTTCTTTGTTCAAGGTTTAAAGTTGTTCGAAATGCAAACAACTTTAAACCTTGAACTTCAAACTATTTTTATTTACTTAAATCTTTCAATTTCTTCAAAGCTACAAGTCCTTTACCGGATAATAAACTTTCTTTCGCTATTTGAAATCCTTCTAAAGGAGAACATTTTGTAACAGTCGCAATTGCCATGGCCGCATTGGCACAAATCACATTATTTTGTGCTTCAGTTCCTTTTCCGGAAATGATATCAGTAAACATTTGAGCAGATTGCTCTATAGTTTTCCCTCCTTCGATTTCGCTTTGCAGCAAAAGGCGAACACCAAAATCTTCCGGATTTATCATGCCTTCCATGGAGCTGGTAATCGTTTTTGTAGGTCCCGTCAAGGACACTTCATCATAGCCGTCAAGCGAATGCAGGATGGTAAAGTTCACATCAGTATTTTGATATAAATACGCATACATTCTGGCCATTTCTAAATTAAACACTCCTACTAATTGATTTTTAGGAAATGATGGATTTACCATGGGACCCAGCATGTTGAAGAATGTTTTAACCGCCAGTTCTTTTCGAATAGGTCCTACGTTTTTCATCGCTGGATGAAATAATGGAGCATGTAGAATACAAATTCCCGCTTTATCAATACTTTTTTCTAAGAAATCAGAATCGTTGCTGAATTTGATTCCTAGTTTCTCCATTACATTACTCGAGCCAGAAATAGAGGATACTCCGTAATTACCATGTTTAGCTACTCTTATTCCGGCTCCGGCAACTACAAAAGAAGCCAGAGTTGAAATATTGAATGTGTCTTTCCCGTCACCACCAGTGCCACATAAATCAATGGTATTGTAGGCGGATAAATCCACACGAATGCACAGTTCTAATAATGCTTCACGAAAACCGGCTAACTCTTCAATGCTGATGCTTCGCATCATATACACGGTAAGGAAAGCAGCTATCTGACTGGTGTTGTAACTTCCGTAGGAGATATTAACTAATACGTTTTTTGCTTCTTCTTTCGAAAGCATTTCGTGGTTGATTAATCGGTTTAATATATTTTTCATTTTTATATATGTCTTAAAGTTGAAAGTCTTAAAGTCTTAAAGTCTTAAAGTCTTTCGACTTTGTGATATTTGACTTTATGACTAATTTTTAACCCAATTCTCCAATATCTTTTTCCCATTTGGAGTCAACACACTTTCGGGATGAAATTGTACACCACGGACATCGTATGTTTTGTGGCGCAATGACATTACCTGCCCGTTTTCATCAAAGGAAGTTGCCTCTAGAATATCCGGTAAATTGGCATTAACTACCCAGGAATGGTACCGCCCTACTTCAAATTCCTTTCCTAACCCTTCAAATAAAAGCTCATCATCAACAACAGTTTTTACATTAGTGGCCACACCGTGGTAGACTTTTTCTAAATTAGAAAGTGACCCACCGTAGACTTCACCTATTGCTTGTTGGCCTAAACATACCCCAAAAATACTTTTTGTAGGGCCATATTTTTGAATCACTGCTTTGAGTAACCCCGCTTCATCCGGAATTCCGGGTCCCGGCGAAAGAAGAATTTTATCGAAAACGGCAATTTCATCAATATCAAATTCATCGTTTCTATAAACGGTTACTTCGCAATCTAAATCTTCCAGATAATGCACTAAATTGTAAGTGAAACTATCGTAATTATCTATAACTAGTATTTTTTTCATTTTCCTCCCCCAACCCCTTCCGAAGGAGGGGAGTACCTATTGGGGTAAATAGGTTTTTTAATTGTTATTTTTATTTACAACTTCATAAGTTGCTAATTTTTTTACATTTGGCTCCCTTTCCTTCCCTTCCCTTCGGGGAGGGTTGGGGAGGGGATTTATATTGTTTCTGCTAAATCCAAAGCGGCATTTAAGGCCCTCAATTTATTATATACTTCCTGCATTTCGCTTTCTTCATCTGAACTGGCTACAATTCCGGCGCCGGCTTGAGAATGCAATTGATGGTTTTTACTAAGGAAAGTCCGAATCATAATCGCATGATTAAAATTACCTTCAAAATCCATAAAACCTATAGCACCACCATAAAAATTACGATTTGTTTTTTCATACTCCTCAATCAGTTGCATGGCTCTGTGTTTGGGAGCGCCACTCAATGTTCCAGCTGGAAAAGTATCGGCTACAACCTGCATTGTAGAAGCTTTTTCATGTAAATGTCCGGTTACTTTTGAAACTAAGTGAATGACATGTGAGAAAAACTGCACCTCCCTGTATTTCTCTACATTCACATTATGACCGTTGCGGCTCAAATCATTTCGGGCTAAATCCACCAACATCACATGTTCACTATTTTCTTTTTTATCAATGGATAGCTCTTTGGCAAGAATGGCATCTTTTTCATCATCTCCCGTTCTTTTAAAAGTTCCTGCAATAGGATGAATTTCAGCTTTACGGTCTTTAACAATAATTTGGGCTTCTGGCGAAGAACCAAATATTTTGAAATCACCGTAATCAAAAAAGAATAAATAAGGCGAAGGATTAATGCTTCTCAATGCTCTATATACATTGAATTCATCGCCCTTGAACCCTTGTGTAAATCGTCTGGACAAAACCAATTGGAACACATCACCTCTAAAGCAATGTTTTTTGGCTAAAGCCACATTATGTTTGAATTCTTCGTCGGTTAAATTTGAAAATCCTTCTCCTTGTTTCGAAAATTTATAAGAAGCAATATTTCGGGATTGTAATAATTGTTCAATTTCTGAAATGTTGTTTTTACCATCTAAACTATGACAAAAAATATAGGCCTCATTCTTGAAATGATTAATAGCAATTATGTTTTGGTACACGGCATAATACACATCAGGAATGGTATTGCTATTTTCTTTTTTGGCAATAGACACTTTTTCAAAGTAACGAACAGCATCGTACGAAATATATCCAAAAAGTCCATTATTGATGAATTTAAAATCGTTTTTCTCGGATTTGAATTGACCTGAAAATTCTTGAATTACTTGCGGGATATTGGTGTTGGCATCAATTTCAATTTTCTCAAAACTCCCATCAGGAAATGTTTTGTAGATGATTTCATTTTCTATTTTTATGGAAGCAATCGGATTACAACAAATATAGGAGAAACTGTTGTCATTACCATGATAGTCGCTGCTTTCCAGTAGTAAACTATTTGGGAATTTATCACGAATTTTGAGATATACGCTGACAGGAGTTATCGTATCTGCCAGGATTTGTTTGTATTTGGTATTTAATATCAAAGTTTTCATTATGTTTTTATTATTTGATAGCAACAGGATGTATCCTGTGCGTTCTAATTTATAATTTGAAACAAAAAAAGGCCTGTCGTGATGACAAGCCTTTTATATTTATAGTTTTAATAATACTATAGGAGCTTAGTTCACGACGACTGACGTAAATTGTTCCACCACCAAGTATTGTTTAAAATTGTTTTCATGTTACAAAGATAGAAATGAAATTTGATTTTTCAAAAACATTAGGCGTTAAATAAGTTGAAAGGTAAAGTTTTTTTGTTAAATAAATATGCAGGCTAGAATTATTAAAAATAAAACCCCAACAATTGCTTGTTGGGGTTTGAAAACAAAATGTACTGAAATTTAGAATTTCAAAGCAACAGCTAAAGTAAATTCGTCTGAGATTGCTTTGTCTCCAAGGTTGTCAAAGAAACTTCCGGAACCGTATTTGATATCATATTTTGTTCTATCAATTATTACAGTACTTGAAGCTGTATTTGCGGTTGTGGTTAAATCAAAAGTAACTGGTTTCGTAATTCCTTTAATTGTTAAATCCCCAGTTACTGTATACACATTAGGCGCTTTAGTTACTAGTTTTTTGAATACTAGAGTTGCTGTTGCAAATTTTTCAGTTCCAAAAAAATCTTCTGATTTCAAGTGGCCTTCTAATTTTTCTTTGCCTTGACCTGCTTTTAAATCTGTTGCCAAAAGTGAGGTCATGTCTACGTTGAAGGTACCGCCAACTAATTTTTTTCTTTTAAAAACTAATGCGCCATCTTTCAGGTTGATTGTTCCTTCATGTTGTCCCGTTACTTTTTTTCCTGTCCAGTTGATGGTGCTTTTTGCAACATCAACTTTTTTAGTTTGGGCTGTTACAGATACCGCAGATAAAACTACTACTAATGCTAATGCGATTGATTTGAATTTTTTCATGTGTTTGAGTGTTTAAATTTGAATTTGATTAATAATTATAATGTGATAAATAATTCTTCGTTTGATTTTCTAACTTTTTTGTTGTGTTGTGTTGCATCTTCCTCGTGTCTGTAGCCAATAGTTGCTATTAAAGTGGCATTTAATCCTAATTTGTCCAGACCTAATATTTCATTAACCTCGGCGGGAACAAAACCTTCCATAGGTGTAGCATCAATTTTAAGTTCAGCAGCGGCGTTCAATAAATTTCCTAAAGCTAAATACGTTTGTTTTGCCGTCCAGATATTTCGCATTTCTTCGGAAAGAGACGTAATGTTTTTGATTACCAGCTCTTGATATCCCTTCATACTTTCTAAAGGAATTTGTCTGGTTTCACTGGTGTTTTTAAAATAATTATCGATTCCAGTTGTGCCAAAGTTAATTTCATTAGCAAAGATAATTAAGTGTGATGCCTCTACAATTTGTGATTGTCCCCAGGCCGATGGTCTAATTTTAGCTCTTAATTCAGGATTTTCAACAATTATGACTTTGTAAGGTTGCAATCCGTAGGAAGAAGAACTTAAACGGATTGCTTCTTTTAGAATGTTTAAATCTTCATTGGATATTTTCTTGGTGGCGTCAAATTTTTTGGTGGCGTATCTCCAATTTTGGTGATCTAAAAAGGTGTTCATATTGTATATACTATTTATTGGTTTCTGTATTTTTCTAATAATTGATTTAATTGAATGATTTCCTCTGCACTCAAATTTTTTGAGAAAAACCGTTCGTGCGCTATAACTTTAGGATCTAATACTGCTAGAACATCTAATCCTTTTTGTGTAATCAGAACTTCTATTTTACGTCTGTTTTCAGGACACACTTTTCGAGTGACAAACTCTTTCAATAGTAGTTTGTCAACTAATCGGGTGGTGTTGCTGGTCTTGGCTAACATTCGCTCCTGAATAGCCCACATATTTGCAGGATTTCCTTTTTGCCCTCTTAATATTCGAAGTACATTGTATTGTTCTCCTGATATTTCGTGAGGTTTTAATAATTCATTAAAGTTTTCTGTAATTACATTTTGTGTGTACAACACATTAAGGATAATTTTTTTTGAATTATCCATTGGTATAGTTGTTTTTAAAATTTCTTCAATTTTCATATTTGTATATATGTAATTTGTTGGTACAAATGTAACACTTTTTATAGTTGTATATACAAATGTTGATTTTTTTTGTTAATTATTTTTTAAGTGCTATACAGGATACTGGTTTGTGCAAATAAAAATAAGGCAAACACTAGCCGCACCCAGCGCATAATATGCCAATTTGTAAATAATGTTTTCATTTTTTGTCTCTAAAAAAGGAATCTGAATTTAGTTCTTTATTTTTTTGATAGCGTACTTTTCGTCATAAGCAGTCACTTCCTGTAACGTTTCGGTTGTAATTTCCTTTTTACTCACAAGTAGTACATCGGCAAAATTACTGCTGATGCTTACATTTAAAACACCATTAATTGCCAGTAGTTTTTCTATAAGTTTTTCCATACAGTCGCTATCTGTAATGCCTTCCAGCTCATATAAATTCACAACAACCTGACTGTTTTTTTTTAATTCGATAAACAACTCTGAATTTGCTCTTGGTGCAATTGAATCTTTAGACACATCTATTTTCAAAAAGTCAAAAGCACCTTTGAAAATCAGTTCATATTCTTCTTTGTTTCCGCCAAAAGGAGGTCCGGATTCAAACGTTCTATTGAATAATAATCCCGCCAGAATTCCTTCTTCAGCCAAGAGTTGATGCATTTTCCAAACGTATTTCTGGCGCATTGTAGGAGGCAAAGCGCAGAAAAAAGTTTGCTCAATAATCAAATCATACTTTCCCTGATATGCAAAGAAATCGCCTAAAACAATCTTAATAGAAGGGTTGTTTTTAAATTTTTCTTTTAAAGCTCTAACAGGTGTTGGAGCAATATCAATAACGGTAACATTTGTAAATCCATGCTCCAGAAGATATTCCGCTTCGTAGCTGTTGCCACAACCGGGAATCAAAACACGACTGTTTTTAGTAGTTATAGTATTGATATACCTTTGTAAGGGCGGAGATACTTGGCCTAAATCCCAACCGGTTGTTTTGGTTTTGTATTGTGTTTCCCAATAGGCTTGGTCCAGCGGTTCGTTGTTAGAAATGACACAACATTTTAGATGCTCCATAATTTTTTTTTTTTGAAATAGCCATTACTTTGAAACAGCCGTTGTCATTGAAATTATTTTTATTTCAAAATTTTGCTTTGGCAAACGAAATCTGTTTTAGGAGCAGTCGTTTTTGCAATAGCATTAAAATCGCCTTCAATTTCAGTAAAATTTCTAAAACCCCGCGCTTCCAGTATTGAAGCCGCAATCATACTGCGGTATCCACCGGCACAATGCAGGTAAAAATGGGCTTTAGGATTTATGTCTTTGATCCATTCATTAATAGCTGCTAATGGCTTGCTGTAGGACTCCTCAACATGCTCTGCGGAGTATTCACTTTCTTTCCGAATGTCGATTACTTTGCTTTGGCCAATTTTTACTTCCTTGGCAAATTGTTCTGCAGTAATTCTATGTACGGTATCCATTTCTTTTCCTGCTTTTGCCCAGGTATCAAAACCACCAGCCAGATGCCCCATTAAGTTGTCAAAACCCACACGGCTCAAACGCGTAACGGTTTCTTCCTCTTGTCCCGGTTCACAAACAATCAGGATGGGTTGTTGCACATTGGCAATTAAAGTGCCTACCCAAGGAGCAAAATCACCATCGATACCAATGTTTATGGATTGCGGAATAAATCCTTTGGCAAATTCCCCATTTTTCCGAGTGTCCAATAATAAAGCTCCGGTTTCTTCAGCGGCTACTTCAAATTCAGAAGGGGAAAGCGCACGCATTCCCAGATTCAAAACGTTTTCAAAACTTTCATATCCTTTTTTGTTCATTGCCACATTCATACCAAAATAAGCTGGCGGAGGCAATAAACCTTCCGTGACTTCATGAACAAATTCAGCTTCCGTCATATTCGCACGCAACGCATAATTGGTCGCTTTTTGGTCGCCAATGGTCGAAACGGTTTCCTTGCTCATGTTTTTTCCACAGGCACTTCCTGCACCGTGAGCAGGATATACGATGACGTCGTCTGCCAAGGTCATAATCTTTGTTCGTAAAGAATGAAATAAAGTTGTGGCCAGCTGTTCCTGGGTCATGTGTGCCGCTTTTTGGGCTAAATCCGGTCTTCCCACATCACCAATGAACAAGGTGTCACCGGAGAAAATGGCATGGTTTTTTCCGTTTTCGTTTATCAATAAAAAAGTGGTGCTTTCCATGGTATGTCCCGGCGTGTGTAGTACTTTTATTTTGATGTTTCCAATGCTGAATTCCTGTCCGTCATTTGCAGAAATGCATTCAAATTCACATGTTGCATTTGGGCCATAAACAATAGGAGCACCAGTTTGACGGCTTAAATCTATGTGACCGGAAACAAAATCAGCGTGAAAATGAGTTTCAAAAATGTATTTTAATTGCACACCATCTCGTTCTAATCGATCCAGATAGGGCTGGGTTTCCCGTAACGGGTCAATAATGGCTGCTTCTCCATTTGATGTGATATAATATGCGCCTTGTGCTAAACATCCGGTATATATTTGTTCGATTTGCATGATTGCGTTTTTTTAATTTATGGTATAAATGTACTTCTGTTTTTTAGGATAAACGGTAACAATTGCTACATTCTGTTTTTTTAATTCAGGAGAAATTCTTTGATAATAATATACATTCCCATAGCTAACACAAACCAACCAAAAGCCGGTTTTAGTTTTGCGCCATCGATTTTTTTAGATAAATAGGTGCCAATGAACAGTCCCAGGATGGCAATTGCCGAAATGGTAAAAAGTAGTCTGAAATTGATGCTGATACCGTTTAACACATCGCCGCCAAAACCAATTAACGAAGTAATAAAGATAATCAATAAAGAGGTGCCAATAGCTTGTTTCATAGGTAAATTTGCAAAGAAAAGCAATGCTGGAATGATCAAAAAACCACCACCGGCACCTAGAAAACCAGTGAGAAAACCTACTAATAGTCCAATGAGGGCTATCTTGCTGAAATTGTCTTTTTGAAGAGTTTTTTTTGGTATTGCCTTTTTGATCATCGATACGGATGTGGCTATCATAAGACACGCAAACACAATGAGAATCAAAAGATTTTTTGACACTTCAAAATGGTGTAGTGTAAAAATAACGGACGGAATTTTTGGTAACACAATTTCTCGTACAAAAAGTAAAGAGAGGAGAGAAGGAATCGCAAAGGCAAGTGCTGGTTTTATTTTTAAATTACCAAGTTTGTACTGGCTGTAGCTCCCAATCATAGCTGTTATTCCGACTATAAATAACGAATAACTGGTGGCTAGTTCCGGATTGATATTAAAGAGATATACCAGTATGGGAACGGCAAGTATGGATCCGCCACCGCCAATTAAACCCAAAGAAAGACCAATAATAATAGAAGCAAAATAGCCTAAATATTCCATCGTAACATTTTTTTGAAGCTCTGATTTTAAAAATAGTTGCACAAAAGCACCTCTTCAGGGCGTAAATTTTATTTTAACAGTTCAATGTTATTGCGGTGTAAGGCCACAATGCCGCGTTGCTCCATTTTTTTTAACAAACGCGAAATTACTTCTCTTGAGGTATTGAGCTCTGATGCGATTTCCTGATGGGAGAGTTTCAATTCTTTACAACCACACACATCGGCATGGCGTTTTAGATAAAATTCCAATCGCTCATCCATCGCCCGGAAAGCAATGCTGTCAATGACTTCGAGAATCTCCTCAAAACGACTTCTGTAGGTATCAATTACAAATTCATACCAGCTGCGGTGTTGCATCATCCACTTGTCCATCAAGAGTAAGGGCAAGAGGATTAGTTCGACATCTTCAACGACTTTAGCCATGATTTGGCTTTTTTCATTTTTGGTGGCACATATCATGGAAATGGCACAAGCCTGACCGGGTTGCAAATAATACATGAAAAACTCTCCTCCATTTTCATCTTCGCGATAGACCTTAATTTTTCCACGGATTACCAATACAGTATTTTTTATGTACTGTCCGGTGCGCATGATGACATCACCAGTTTTGAAGGATTGGATCGCAGCATTTGCATCCACATCTTTGACTAGTTCAGTAGAAAAGGAAGGAAATATTTTTTTTATGGAATCAAGCATTTTTATTTTTTTTCTATATTCTGCCTTGTAAAAGTAGTGTAAATAACTCAAAAAACAGACCGTTTTTCAGACTATAACAGTGTACAAATCTTTGATTTATGGCTTGTTGTCTATGGATTTAATAGACTATTTTTAATAAGAATTCAAGCCTTGGTTTTAGTTTATTGATGTTTAATGTTTTGCGAAAACGATTTTTCAATAAAAATATCTAATTAACAATTGTTACGTTTATTGTTTGGTAAAAACGTTGTATTTTTACAAAAAACATCATTATGAATTTAACACAAGAAGATTGGATTTCTCAATTTGAAGCGGATGAAAATGCAGTAATTCTAGACGTGAGAACCGAAGATGAATTTAGCGAAGGCTATATTGCCAATGCCATCAATATTGACATTCACAGCGGCCAGGATTTTGTAACTGAAATAGAAGCTTTGGACAAAAACAAAAAGTATTATGTGTATTGTCGATCCGGAATGCGAAGTGCAAAAGCATGCGAAATAATGAATCAGCTTGGTTTTGAAAACGCCTACAACTTAATAGGCGGAATTATAGAATGGGATGGAGAAGTAGTAGCTCCATAAAACGCAAAGAGGGTAACACCTCTTTTTAGTATTTAAATTACAGGTTTTACTACTTTTTGTGTGGGTTTAATTAGAAATCACACTATTTAGGGAATCCCTTTTTTGCCATTAAGCTTAATTAACGTAATGTTTTAATGCTGGTATTATTAAGTCTTTATTTTGCAAATCAGTATAGAGTGCAATGCATACCGATTTCGTGGCAGAGCCAAATTATAAATATAATATCTATTTTTATGAATGTAATACCAGAAGAATTTCAAATTAGCACTTTATTAAATCAAGATACGTACTTAATTGATGGAGAATTAAAAAAATGGAACGGTCAGACAACTCCTGTTTTTTCAACAATTTCGTCTACGGATGAATATGGTCCAACTATTTTAGGCTCTATCCCGTCTATGGGGGAAACGGAAGCTCTAGAAGCGGTAAATGCAGCCAATGCAGCGTATAATAACGGTCAAGGATTATGGCCTACGATGAAAGTGGCGGATCGGATAAAGTGTATGGAAAACTTTGTTACTCAAATGAAAACGACCCATAAAGAAGTAGTTAAACTATTGATGTGGGAAATAGGAAAATCATTGAGTGATTCTGAAAAAGAATTTGACAGAACTGTAGAATATATATATGATACTATTGACAGTTTAAAAGAATTGAACAGCCGTAGTGCTCATTTTTCTAAAGTTCAGGGAGTAAACGCTATGGTTCGTAGAGGACCGCTTGGAGTTGTTTTATGCCTTGGGCCTTATAATTATCCGTTGAATGAGACTTTTTCGTTACTCATTCCGGCATTGATTATGGGGAACCCGGTAATTTTTAAACCGGCAAAACATGGTGTGCTGTTGATCTCCCCTTTATTAGAAGCTTTTAGAAGCAGTTTCCCAAAAGGAGCCATCAATATTGTATACGGTCGCGGACGTGAAGTGGCTTCGCCAATAATGAAATCCGGTAAAGTAGCTATTTTGGCTTTGATAGGAAACAGTACCTCAGCGATTGCATTACAAGACCAGCATCCTAATAAAAACAGATTGCGTTTGATCCTAGGTTTAGAGGCGAAAAACCCTGCGATAGTTCTTCCGGATGCTGATTTAGACTTGGCCATCCAAGAGTGTATTGCCGGTTCTTTATCGTTCAATGGACAGCGTTGTACGGCTTTGAAAGTATTGTATGTGCATGAGTCTATTGTTGAGGAGTTCAATACGCGTTTTGCTGCCAAAGTGGATGCCTTAGTTTTTGGAAATCCGTGGGATGCCTCTGTGTTTCTGACGCCTTTACCAGAAAAAGAAAAACCAGCTTATATTCAGGAATTGATTGATGATGCTACTAGTAAAGGAGCTGCTATAATTAATGAAAAGGGAGGACAACATTATTCTAATTACATCTTTCCAGCGGTTTTATTTCCAGTAAATAAAGAAATGCGTGTGTATCACGAAGAGCAATTTGGTCCTGTGGTGCCTATTATTTCTTTCAAAGACATTCAGGAACCTTTGAATGATATGGCCGAATCGAATTATGGGCAACAAGTAAGTTTGTTTGGAAAAGACATTAAAACTATTGCACCACTTATTGATGCTTTGGTGAATTTAGTGTGCAGAGTAAACCTGAATAGTTCTTGCCAAAGAGGTCCGGATGTTCTCCCGTTTACAGGACGAAAAGATTCAGCAGTAGGAACATTGAGTATTCATGATGCGCTGCGCTCGTTCTCAATTAGAACCTTTGTAGCATCTAAAGACAATGCCTATAACAATGCTATTTTACAGGAATTATTGAGCAGTAAAGAATCTAATTTTATTAATACCGATTATATTTTATAATCTTTTATAATCAAAAAAAGCCGTTTTTTTTTGGACTTAACATTCCTCTTTGAAATATATTTTAGAATTTTAAACGACATATTTCAAAACATCGCGTGCTAATAGCGCCATAAAATAGTAGAGTCTATAGAATTAATACCCGATGGACAAATCCTTATTTAGGTGAAATTATCTAAAAAGTTTAAAAAGAAACTTTATCTTTATACTCTTGTCGAGGTGTAATTATTAACTAAATATTTACTTACATGAAAAATCTAATCCTTTTTTGTTTACTGTTAGCTTGCTTTGGGTTCAAAAGTTGTAAAAAAAATCAAAATCTGAACGCTACAGATGCTGCCCGAACCCAAGCTGAAAAGCCAATAAACGTTCAGTGTTATAAAGCTTTGTTTGAAAAAGATACCATTGATTTAGAAATCAGCACTTTGCAAAACGGAAAAATTACAGGAAACATGGTGATGAAGATTTTTAACATGCCCAAAAAAACTGGAAAAATCAACGGCGAATTCCGAGGCGATACATTATTTGCTGACTACTCGTTTATTCAAGGAACTTATGATAAAATAACGTATAAAAATCCATTGGCAATGTTAAAGAAAGGGAACGAACTCATTTTAGGTAATGGAAAAATCGAAACTTATTTAGGAGCTTCTTATTTTGTGAAAGGAGTACCTATAGATTTTGATAATGTGAAATATAAATTTATAAGTGTTGATTGTGTTGGTGAAAAATAATTAATTCAACAGCCTAAAAAGTATTTCTTAAAATATCAAAAGGGCAATTCCTGCAAACAAGATTTAAATAATATAAGTATCTCTTAATCAAAGTGGTAAAGAGATACTTATGTTATGTTATGTTATGTTATTTTTGTAAGGATATAAGTTTTTCGGCAATTTTTAGAAGATCTGTTTCGTTTATTTCAGGTAATGGTGCCAAAGGATACAATTGTTGTCCGGGACGTGCCGTAAAGGCACCTCTCCAACCTGCCCAAATTGCACCTGCAATATCCCAACCATGAGCTGCAACCATCAAACATTCGTTGGGTTTAACTCCCATTTTTTGCGCTGCCCAATTATACACAGCAGTATCTGGTTTGTATTTGCCTACTTCTTCAACACTTAAAATTTGATCAAAAAATGCCGTTAAGCCCGCATTTTTAAATTGAGTTTCAACGCCTTTGGTTGATGAATTTGTTAAGGCAACTAATGTATAACCAGCATTTCTTAATGCTGCTAACGCTTCTTTTACTTCGGGATGAGGTGGTAAAGAGGTTATACTGCTTACGGCTACTTTAGCTTCCGCTTCTGTTAAAAGAATACCTTGATTCGCAGCTACCATTCTTAAAGTAGCAGCTCCAATAGTACCAAAATCTGTATACTGACCACCAACTGTTGTTACTAAAGAATAGTGCAACATGGTAGTAAACCAAAGGGCAGTTAAATCTTCTCGATTTCCTAAGGCTTGACCAATACTTTTTTTTATGGCTCCTAAATCCAATAAGGTTTCATTTACATCAAAGAATACTACTTTTGGTGCTGTCATAATTTTTAATTTAGTTTTATATGGGCTTTCATTTTGTTCGATAATAAAAGAAACCAAATGGATCACTTTTTAATCGAAATTATATTTTTTTGTCGGGTTCTATCTGATCAATAGTAAGTAACAATCATTGTGTAATGGCATGTTTTAAAATTAGACAAAAGGAAGTAACAAATTGATTTTAAAATACTATTTTTAAGTATTTCTTTGAGAGATCTTTTGTTTTAGTTCTTCTTTTTTGAACCACTTATGATTCTAGAAATCAATCCTTGTTGGTTCGTGAATTCAGAAAAGAAAATACTCGCCAAGTGAATTACGATGAAGGTCAATAAATAATAAATGGATAGGACATGTATATCTTCCATTGATTCCTTTCTGTTTTCTGGACCCAAAACAATGATTAAACCGGTGATTAGTGAAATTGCCACGCAAGCATAAAAAACTAAATACGTCCAATAGTGAATTTTTTCTTTAAATGCTAATCCTTTGGAAAAGGGATTGGAGAATTTCATCTGTCCAAAAAAGGGAAGCGCCAATCGGATGCTGTACAGCCCTACTAACGCATAACCAATATATATGTGCCAATCCCACATGGGTTTTCTTATTTTTTTAGCAAGCAAAATAAGCTGATCCTGGGATAGGGATTGATCTGTGGTTGAAAGATAGTCTTGCATGATCAGTGCGACATTATTTTTGTTCATCCAGGTCATTCTAAGAAATATAGTAATAAGCATTAGCGTCATGCAAATGGCTATTGACCAGTGCATGATTCGGTAAATGGTGGAGTAATTTCTGGATTTCATGATTTATCAGAATTGGGTTGTTATGGTTTAGGAGTCAGTTTTAATTGCGATACAATTTCAGAAAGAATTTAGTTTAAATTAATTCAGAGTACACGGATATAATGAAAGGCGATGAAGAATGGTTTTAGAAAAACAGCAACGATACTATCCTATTTTTACCAGCCAATAAATCGTTCTTTCTTTAAAGTGCTGTAAAATGATCACTTTTAGGAAAAATACTCAAGGCTTCAATCGCAATTTCTGGAGTAGGAGAGGCTAGTTTGCGAAGTTTGAGATCCATCCAAGCGCCATCAACTGTTATAGTTGCACATAATTTGTTGTCCTCATTTATAAACTCATGCACAATGGACCAACGGGAAGCATCCGCATTTACTTTTGAAGTTTTGGTGCGCAAAAAAATTTTGTCAGAAAGCTTTATTTCTTTTCTAAAAACACATTCTTCCCTAAAAAGAATAGGGCCAAAGCCTTGCAACTGCATCACCTTAATGGTCAAACCAAGACTTTCCAGAATTTCGATACGATGTTGTGCGCCAAAGTCATAATAGGCACTGTGCCGTACATGAAAATTAGGGTCAAGATCTGACCAGCGAAAAGATAATTCTTTACTAAATGAAGTCATTGTTTTTTTTTATAGATGTTTCCAAGATTTGATACCAAGGAAGTACTGTGTTTTTTTGAAACTCAAAAGTACGACAAAAAGCAAGTAGGAAGCTAATGAAATTATAAATTAGATCCATTTGTTGGAGTATATTTTTAGCACTACTAAAAATATTGAATAGCGAAGCCTAATTTATAAAGAATTCTATTAAATAAAAAAGCCCTTCAGAAAATCCAAAGGGCTGATGCTTGCTGCGTAATTTATTTTTTTGATTCTTCTACAGAAACTTTTCTAAACTCTTTTAATAGTTTTTCTAGTTCCAAAGTTGATTTACGAGCTCTTGGTCCAGCAGCTTTGACACCTTTCTCAGTTAGTGACTCAGATTCTGTTTTGAATGTTTCGAATTCAGCGTTGATTTTTGCAACTAAATCTTTCATAATAGTACTGTATTAAATTAAGGCGCTAAAATAGAATTTTGATTTTTAGATTGGGATGTTTTGAGTTTTAAATTAACATTAGAAAACCATTATTTTATTGTATGTGTCAGAAATATCCTTTTTTATAAATACTGAATAAAATTACGTTCGCTTTTTTTAATTATTCAATAAATAAGAAGTGAGATCTCAGTATTCCTGAGATCAAGAATGACAACTTCGGTTATAATGACAACTTCTCTGTGATGTCATATTGTCAGATTTTTTTACGCCAATTTTAACATAAACTGACAATTCATTAGTCCATTTTGTATTGGCACAAAGATTGACTTATCGACTTCGAGTCATTAAAACTAGTATACAATAAAATTAAATATATTTAAAATGGGTAAAATAATCGGAATTGATTTAGGTACGACCAACTCTTGTGTTTCTGTAATGGAAGGTAATGAAGCTGTTGTTATTCCTAATGCAGAAGGAAAAAGAACAACACCATCTATCATCGCTTTTGTTGAAGGTGGAGAGATTAAAGTAGGAGATCCTGCTAAAAGACAAGCGGTAACTAATCCAACTAAGACTATTGCTTCTATCAAACGTTTCATGGGACATTCTTTCGGCGAAATTACAGCTGAAGCAAAAAGAGTTTCGTACAAAGTAGTAAAAGGAGACAACAATACACCACGTGTGGATATTGATGGCCGTTTATACTCTGCACAAGAATTGTCAGCAATGACACTTCAAAAAATGAAAAAAACAGCAGAAGACTATTTAGGTCAAACTGTTACTGAAGCAGTTATTACTGTTCCTGCTTACTTTAATGATGCACAACGTCAAGCTACGAAAGAAGCGGGTGAAATTGCAGGTCTTAAAGTAATGCGTATCATCAACGAACCTACAGCTGCAGCTCTTGCTTACGGTTTGGATAAAAAAGGTAAAGATCAAAAAATTGCTGTTTACGATTTAGGTGGTGGTACTTTTGATATTTCGGTTCTTGAATTAGGAGACGGAGTTTTTGAAGTATTGTCTACAAATGGAGATACTCACTTAGGTGGAGACGATTTTGACCACGAAATTATTGACTGGTTAGCTGCTGATTTCTTAACGGAAGAAGGGATTGACTTACGTCTTGACCCAATGTCATTACAACGTTTGAAAGAAGCTGCGGAGAAAGCAAAAATTGAATTGTCTTCTTCTGCTGAAACTGAAATCAACTTGCCTTACGTAACCGCTACAGCTTCAGGACCAAAACACTTAGTGAAAAAATTGACAAGAGCTAAATTTGAGCAATTGACTGATTCATTAGTAAAACGTTCTATGGCACCAGTGGCTAAAGCGCTAAAAGATGCAGGTTTATCTGTTTCTGATATTGACGAAGTGATTCTTGTAGGAGGTTCTACTCGTATGCCAAGAATTGCTGAAGAGGTTGAAAAATTCTTTGGTAAAAAAGCGTCTAAAGGAGTTAACCCTGATGAAGTTGTTGCCATTGGAGCAGCTATTCAAGGTGGAGTTCTTTCTGGAGATGTAAAAGATGTATTGTTACTTGACGTTACACCTTTGTCTTTAGGTATCGAAACTATGGGTGGTGTTATGACAACTCTTATTGAGTCTAATACAACTATCCCAACTAAAAAATCTCAAGTTTTCTCTACAGCAGCAGATTCTCAACCAACAGTTGAACTACACGTTCTTCAAGGGGCAAGAGCTATGGCTGCTGATAACAAAACAATTGGTCGTTTTAACTTAGACGGTATTCCACCAGCACCGAGAGGGGTTCCACAAATTGAAGTGACTTTTGATATTGATGCTAATGGTATCATCAAAGTTTCTGCAACGGACAAAGGAACAGGAAAATCTCACGATATTCGTATCGAAGCTTCTTCTGGATTAACATCTGAAGAAATCGAAAGAATGAAACAAGATGCTGAAGCTAACGCAGAATCTGACAAAATCGCTAGATCAAGAGCTGAAAAATTGAACGAAGCAGATGGAATGATTTTTCAAACTGAAACGCAATTGAAAGAACTTGGTGCTAAATTATCTGATGATAATAAAGTAGCTGTAGAATACGCATTGACTGAATTGAGAATGGCGCACCAATCTCAAGATATTCCTGCAATTCAAACGGCTCTTGACAACATCAATGCGGCATGGAAAAAAGCAACTGAAGCAATGTATGCTGAAGGAGAACAAGGTCAAGCAGCATCTAAACCAGAAGGTGAAGCAGCTCAAGGTGACAATGTTGAAGACGTTGAATTTGAAGAAGTAAAATAATTATTTCTCGTAGAGACGCGATTTATTGCGTCTCTATTATTGATTTAGAAAACCGTTCGCCTTTGGTGAACGGTTTTTTTATGGACATTGATTTTAATTTTATTCTCCTTTTTACCACGAAATATTCTTGTAATAACTAAAGTATGAGGAAATGTTATGGCAGCCAAAAAAGAAAAAAATAAAGTATTGAATAGTTGTTCTTCTTTAAATGTAAAATACAAAAGTGCCATTTCTACTAGTGAAACCAACCAATAAACGCCTGCTACAGGGCAATATGCAATAAAATTGCTTACGAAACAAGAACCATTTGAAAACTTTATTTGGTTAATTATAGAAGGAATACTGTGCCACAAGACAAAATAAATGGCAAAACCCCAGATCAGACTCGAGAATTTAAAAAGGATAGCAAATAGTACTAAATAAAAGAGTTCTAGGCGTTTTTTTTGATTTCCAATACAAATAAACACTGATAGCTATAAATAAGGCACCTGAAATCTGTAAGGATAGCCAAATGTATAGAATAGGAATACTGATTTTTGTGATGTTTAATATAATGTTTTGTACCTCCTCAGAGTGAAAAGTAAACAGCAACACTAAAATAAAGAATCCATAAGAGAATTGGAATAGTACTTTGGCGAGGTTGTATTTACCGATTGTGTAGCGCTATGGGACTTCATTTTCGGACTTGCTTATTTTGAATTGTGTATGAAATCAGGTTAGGAAAAGCTTCAAAATTAGCTGTTGCTACAGGTGGAGAAATTCAAAAAGCACACAGAATATTGTGCTGGTTTGTACTTGTAGGCTGGTCAATATATCCATTAGGATACATGAAACAAAAAACCCGACCTATTTTTTAAATAAGTCGGGTATTTAATTCTATCATTATTGTTATTTATCACGTATAGACGTACTGCCGTGCGTTTCTACAAGATACATTACATTAAAGTCACATTTAACAAAAAAAGGGAAAATGTTGTTTGAACATTTTCCCTTTTTAATTTATTATTTAGGATCTAAAGCTTCTCCTATTCTGGAAATTAAATCGAGAACATGGTATTTGCTCATTCGATCTGACATTCTAGAAGTAGATAATTTCAATTCATTTTTTAAACTATTCAGTTGACCTCTAGCAATAGATGGTAAATCCGTTTGCGCCAGATTGACTTTTCTGGTGGTGAAACCATAAGTAACTCCTACCGGAACAGATCTAACGCTTGCCGTACCTGGTTTTAGTAATTCAATCATCTTGTCTACATACAATTTTTGGATGTTTCTGCGGTAGATGTCAATAGAATTTTTATTTTTCAGTTCAGAGAAAATTCCTTTGTTCAAATCGGTTATTAATTCATCTACAGAATAGTTGTCTTTACTCACCGAGGAGGTTTCTAAAAGGCGTACCATTCGGTCTCCGGCTAATAAGCTGTTTAAGGTGGCATCCTGCATTCCTTTGATTGCTTCGACACCATTTTCCGGGTTAATTTTTGAAAGAATATCTTGATTCAACAACCATTTTGGCGTGGTGAATAACTGGGTATTCAAGAATGCTACAGCATCTTTCTGGATGCTTTTTGGTACTACTTCAAATTGATTGCCAGTCATGTCATACGTTTTTGGACTATCATATATTCCACCTACATTTTTAGTTACATGACCCATATACCTTCTAAACTGACCGGTAAGTGCGCCATAAAGTTCGTCCAGTTCAGTATAACTTTCACCATCTTCTTTAGACCATTCTAGTAAATTGGGTAAAATTCTTTTTAGATTTTTAATACCATATTCAGAGGCTCTCATAGCATTGTCACCAATATCTTCCGTTTGATATCTTGGATCATAGGGACTGGTTTCAGACCCAAACCATAAACGACGGTTCTTGTAGGCTTCCTTAGTCATTTCATTCAAAAAAGCTTTCTCTTCTGCTTCCGTTTTCGTGTCTTCAAAGTAAGAGTATCCCCACTTAATAGCCCATTTGTCATAGTCTCCAATTCTAGGAAATAAACTAGTCACACCATCTTCTGGTTGTGCAACATAATTAAAACGCGCATAATCCATTATAGATGAAGTATGTCCGTTTTGCTCTTGGTAGTCTTTATCTCTTAGTTTTTCAACAGGAGTGGCAGAGCTGGCTCCCATATTGTGGCGCAAGCCTAATGTATGTCCTACTTCATGCGAAGACACGAAACGAATGAGTTCTCCCATTAATTTATCGTCAAATTTCTTAGCTCTAGCCGCCGGATCTACAGCCGCAGTTTGAATCAAATACCAATTTCTCAAAAGACTCATGATATTGTGGTACCAACCAATGTGGCTCTCCAGAATCTCACCACTTCTTGGATCATGAACATTTGGTCCATACGCGTTTTGAATTTCAGCAGCGAAATATCTCAATACAGAAAAACGAGCATCTTCTAAACTCATAGTTGGATCGTTCTCTGGCCAATATTCTCCACGAATGGCATTTTTCCAACCTGCATTTTCAAAGGCAATTTGCCAATCATCAATTCCTTGTTTGATGAATTTTTTCCATTTTTCTGGTGTAGCCGGGTCAATGTAATATACAATAGGTTTCAAAGGCTCTATCAATTCTCCATTTTTTTGTTTTTGAGCATCTTCGGCAGATTTAGGTTCTAAACGCCATCTGACAGCAAATACTTTGGTGTCGGACTTTTGGGATTCTTCCTCAAAAACACCGTATTGATTGGCAAAATATCCTACACGTGCATCAAATTCTCTTTTGCGCATGGGAGTTTTTGGCAATAAAATCATGGATGTATTTATTTCCACAGTGAGTACACCAGCATCTAGAGCCGAAGGTAAATCAACTCCAATTTTTGGCGTTGGTGTTGTATTGATTTTTGGTGGTGTAGTGGTAAATGTTTTTACACTTCTTATTTCAGTATTGATAGGAAAACTACTTATTTTTGAAATAAATGATTTGTCTTTTTGAAATGTTTGAATGTTTAATAATTGTTTCTTAATTGGATCTAATGAAAAAGTTTGAACATCAGCATCGAATGTTGTAGATAAATCGACAACATAGCCCGTTATTTTTCCGGAATCATCTTTTTTGTATGCAAGTACATCATAATTACCAATAATTGGATCCGAAGTGGAGTTTTTAACTGCTTTAGCCATTGGTTTGTCTTCATCTGGAGACATAATGACATAAGTGATTGATCTCAACAATATATTGTTGTTCAGTCCTTTTTCCCAACGAACGACTTGTCTGTTGATTTCTTCTCCGCCAAAAATTCCTCCTCCGGCAGGAGTCTTAGAATATCGGGTTATGGTCATCATTTCACTCCCTAATAGAGAATCAGGAATTTCAAAAAGATACTTATTGTCTATTTTATGAACATCAATTAATCCTTTTTGAGTAACGGCACTAGTATCAATTACTTTTTTATAGGGTTTAGGTTCTTTTTTGGCATCAGCTACTTTGGTGTCAACTGCTGTAACGGCATTTTTATCTGCTTTTTTCTTTTTCTTACTTTGGGCAAATGTTCCCTGGACGGAAAAAAACAGCAGACATACAATAATTAGGGTTAGTTTTTTTTTTAGCATTTAGTTAAATGTTTTATAAAGGTTAAGGATTAGCTTTTGTAAATAAGTAGTTTTTTTTTCTTTTTTACAATCGAAATCCAAATCTATTGATATATTTTTAAAAACAGACCAATAATGTACAAAAATCGAATAATTAACATTTATTAAATAATAAGATTTTTTAATATCACAATATGTTTTTTCTCATGAATGGATGTGTTTTTTCGCCTTATCTTTGTTTTATAATGAATAAATCAAAAATATTTTTTTCCTTTTCAGCAGCTGTAAAAGTAGTGAGGAGTGATTTTTTTTTAAAATATTTTCGTAATATTACGATACAAATGACGCTGTATGAGAAAAATTAAATATAAGAAAAGTAGAAAACTACAACCCAACAATTTAGAATATACCGGGATTCATAAGGACTATAAATCGGAAATACAATTGTTTGTTTTTGATGATTTAATGCTGTCAGAGTATGATGATTTTAAAGTTTCGGATTTTGATAAATATATTGATCTGCAAAAAAATAATTGGCTTAATCTACACGGTCTAAGTAATATTGAATACATAAAATCTATTGGGAATTATTTCAAAATAGATACCTTCATTTTAGCTGATATTTTAAATACTACACGAAGAACTAAAGTTGAAGAATTGTCAGATGTTTTGTTTTTTAATATAAAATCATTACTTCCGACAGGAAATTCTGATAATATAAGTGTAGAGCAGATTAGTTTTTTGATCAAAGATGGGATCTTAATTTCCTTTCAGGAAAAGCGTAGTGACTTTTTTACGCATATTCGCGAACGTCTTCGGACGCATTCCGGCATTGTAAGAAGCAAAAGAACGGATTACTTGTTGTGCATTCTTTTAGATGCCATTATGGAAAATTTTTACATCACCATAGAAAACGAAGAAGATAAAGTAGAGGAACTCATCAACCTTTCAAAACAAAGTACCAACCCAATTATCTTAGAAAAAATTGAAAAACACAGGGATAATTTCAATTTTTTGAAGCGCTCTATAGTTCCGCTTCGAGATTCTTTGTACAATATAAAGAGCATCAAAGATGATAATGTATTTAATGCGATAGAAAAAGAGAATTTTAGCTTTTTTGCACGATTGCATCAAAAGAGCCTGGAACTTTTAGAACAAATAGAATCGGATATGGGGTCATTAGAAAGTGCCTCTAATTTTTTTTTCTCGGCACAAACACATAAGATGAATGAGATTATGAAAACACTGACTATTGTTTCAGCAATCTTTATTCCGCTTACATTTATTGTAGGTGTGTATGGAATGAATTTTGAAAATTTACCGGAACTTAAATACCAATATGGCTATCATACCGTTATGGGAGCTATGTTTTTGATCGTAATAGGGATGATTATATATTTTAAAAAACGCCAGTGGTTTTAATATAAAAAGGGTATTACAAAAAAATATTAAATAACAATATGACCTCCAATTTGTTTTGGAATTAATACAAATATCAAAAAATGAGTAAAGCCATTTATATTGCAACAACGGAACAAAATAGCGGGAAGTAAATTATAACTTTGGGCTTGATGAGCATATTGATTGGTAAAACTGCAAAAGGGGGTTATTTCAGGCCATTGTTGAGGATTTCTAAGAAGGTGGATTGACAATCACATAGAAACAGTTATTGGCCAATCAGGTATTTGAATTATTGAAGAATTAAGAAAATTCGCCGTTCACAAAAAAGTGTCTGTATTCAGACGCTTTTTTTATGCCTTTTATTTAAGAAATCTATCTATATTTGGAGATAAAAATGCCGCGTTTTGAAAGTAAAAATTACAATAATAATCCTTTTATCTTTAATTTCATCCCAACTTTTTGCTCAGGAGCTACTTCCTTTTGTGGAAAATTATAACAAATCAGATTATAAAGGCGACAACCAGATTTGGAATGTAGCCCAAGGAAATGATGACGCAATGTACTTTGCTAATAATTATTATTTGTTGCGATATGATGGTGTGAAATGGGAGAAATACACACTGCCCAACAAAACGATTATCCGTTCGATACTGGTAGATGGTGACAGGATTTATTCGGGTTCTTATAAAGAATTTGGGTATTGGTACAGAAAAAAAGGGAAGATGTTGTATGTCTCACTTTCTGATAAAACGAAGGTTTTCGAAGATAGTGATAATGAAGAAATTTGGAAGATATTTAAGTTCAAAGGAAAAATTTATTTTCAATCATTTAATGGGATTTTTCTGTATGATGGAAAAGTAATCAAGAAGGAAAAGTTCTCTTTTTTGATTTCTTATTGTTTCGTAGTAGACGATCAGTTGCTCGTTGCTTCAGTAGAAAACGGAATCTATAAAATGAATAATTCCACTTTTGAAAAAATTCAAAGATGGTCTATATTAGAAAATAATGTGATTCATGCTATAGGAAAGTTCCAAAACAAAACCTATATTTTTACTAAAAAAAATGGGGTTTACATTGATGATAAAGGCGTTTTGAGTACTTGGAAAAACCCTTTAAACACTATTTTGAAAACGGCTAATATCAATGCAGCTGCGTTTATAAAAAACAATAAATTAGTTATTGGAACTGCCAGTAAAGGGGTTTATCTGTTTGATTTAAAAACCAATTCTTATAAAAACATTAATAGAAATAATGTCCTGATGAACAACTCGATTTTGAGTATGGGGTTGGACAAAGAAAATGATTTATGGCTTGGCTTGGATAATGGAATTGCCCATGTTGAGGTCAATTCGCCAATATCTATTTTCTATGATAACTCGGGCGTTTTAGGCTCTGTATATTCTGTCGCTACTATTGACAAAGGTTATCTGATGGCGTCCAATCATGGTATTTTTAAATTAGAAGGTAATCAATTTTCTATAGTTCCCAATACTGAGGGGCAGGCATGGAATATCAGTAAAATTAATAACAAATACCTGATTGGTCACAACGAAGGCACTTTTGTTTACGAGAAAGGATTGTTCTATAAATTAAGTGCTGTACACGGGGGGTGGAATGTAGCAAAAAGCAGTATCAATAATTCGTATTTGCAAGCAACATATAGCGGCGTAATTATTTATAATGATATTGATGATTTGAATCAAAAGAAAAGTATAAAAGGATTAGTAAAACCAATTAAATATGTAGCTCAAAATAGGAAAAATGAAATATGGGCAGCCGATAACAACAGAGGTTTGTACCGCATTCTGTATAATGATGCCTATGAAACTACTGCGATTGAAAATGTTACCCAACGCAGCAAAATTAGTAATGATTTTGGCGTGAAAATATTTGAATTCCGAAACGAAATTCTTTTTCTGATAAATAAGTCTTGGTATACCTATAATTCAATCACGAATCAACTCGAGAAAGATAAATTATTCAATTCTAATTTCAAAAATATTTCTAATATTGCCACTATTGACGAAAATCATTTTATAGTACTTCAGAGTGGTCTTTTGTATCATATTTATGCCAATGCAAATAAATTTGTCTGGAATGTTATTCAGGAAAAATATTACTCAGGAAAGATTATCAATGACAATTTGAAAATTTTTAAAAATAAAGAAAGTTATTTATTAAATCTTGACGATGGTTTTATTTCACTTCAGTTAAAACAAGAAAAAAAACAAAATACGAATATAAAAATAGAAGCTTTTAGTGAAGATAGTTTGATTCACAATAAATCGCGGATAAATTATAATTCAGAGTTGAAGATACATGTAATATCTGGAAAATTTGGAGCGGCAAAGCCAAATTTATTTTATAAAACCACTAACACGTCTCGTTTTATACCTATCAAGGAGGGATTGATTGTTTTGAATAACCTTAGTAGTGGCGACCATAGTGTTACTATTTACGGGAATGATGGACTGAATTATACTACAATTTCTAATTTTCAATTCATTGTGGCTAAGCCTTGGTATTTTTCTTTTTGGATGATCTCGTTGTATCTTATTGTGATAAGCACAATATTATATCTATATTATAAGTGGAATAAAATACGATATGTTCAAAAATTAGAGTTTCGTGATGAGGAGTTAAAACATCAAAATAAAATTCTGGAAATGGAATTAAAAGCTCAAAACAAGTTGAATATTCAAGAATATGAAAAGCACATTTTGGAACTTGAATTGCAAACAAAGTCATCTGAGGTTGCCGGTAAGTCTCTTTCTATAGCAAAGCAAAGTGAAATGATAGAACGGATTCAAGGTATTTTAGACTCTGAATCGGACTTTAATAAACTAAAAAGTGACATCAAAAAAGTGATAAAAATAAATGCCTTGAATAAACATGAATGGGAGACTTTTGAGAACAACCTAAATCAGATTCACAATGAATTTATTGTCAAGCTAGCAAAGAAATATCCCAACCTTACCTCTAAGGATATTAAACTTTGTATTTACTTAAAAATGAATCTTTCTTCTAAAGAAATTGCTCCAATGATGAACATTTCATTTAGAGGAGTTGAGTTGCAACGGTATCGCCTAAGAAAAAAATTAAATCTTAATCAGGAAGAAAACCTTTCTAAATTTTTGTTAAACATATAAATACCTTCTATTTTTATAGATACTATATTTAATGTATTGTTTTTTTAGAAACCACAATACATCATTACTACATCATATACATCTATTGCAATACCCGTTTTCCTTATTAACAGCTTTCAATCATTGATTTGTTTCGCTACTTTTATTTTTTGATGTATTTATGTAGTAACTCTGTTGTACTAACTATAACGTTGTAATTATCTAATTTGGCTCAACTAACTTTAACAAATTATTAATATATGAGAAATATTATTTTTAGCTTTTTAGCACTTATTTTACTACCGGCATACATGTCTGGACAAGTAATTAAGGGAAAAGTAGCAGATAAAAATGGCATCGGAATTCCAGGTGGTATTATAGTTGCAGTTGATTCTAAAACGAATGCAATTACTGATTTTGATGGGAATTTTGAAATTAGAGCTGTAATAGGTGAAATTTTACAAATTTCTATGTTAGGTTTTGAACCAACTTCTACTGTAGCTACATCAAACCTGATGCGTATTGTACTTCAAGAAGATCAGGATACACAATTAGATGAAGTCGTTGTTATAGGGTACGGAACTCGAAAAATTATTGATAATACTTCCTCAATAATTTCGCTGAAAGCAGAAGAAATTTCTAAAACTAAAGTACTCAATGCTTCACAAGCAATTCAAGGTAAAGCAGCGGGTGTTCAGGTAATTTCTTCTGATTTACCGGGAAGCACTCCTTCCGTAATTATTAGGGGTTTGGGTACTGCATTAGGCGGACGTACTCCTTTATATCTTGTAGATGGTATGCCTACGGAGAATATCAATAACATTAATACGAATGACATTACCTCATACGAAATTTTAAAAGATGCTTCTGCATTAGCAATTTATGGAACTAGAGCTGCAAACGGTGTAATCATTATTACAACCAAAAAAGGCAAAGGAGACAAAGTTACAGTAGAATTTGAAAGCTTCACAGGTTTTAGAGAGCCTTTGAAAAAAGTAAAAATGGCAGGAAGTAATAAGTACTCTCATTTTTCGAATTCTGCTTTGCAAACCACTACTTTTTCACAAGATCAACCCATTAACACCGATTGGTTTGATGCGATTACCAGAACAGGTTCATATACTCAAAATAACGTTTCGGTTTCTGGTGCAACGGAGAATATTAAATACTTCTTCAGTTTAGGAAATTATCAGGAAAAAGCAATTCTTAACGGATTGGATTACAGTCGGACCACTTTTAGAAACAATAATGAAATTAAAATTTCTAAAAAAGTAACTTTAAATCAAAATTTCAGTTTTGGTTCAGCAAATTCTACTCCAAAACCATTAAGCGCTTTTACTAACGCTTACAAACAATCACCAATCGTTCCAGTTCGTTTTTCAAATGGTCAATATGGAGTTTCTTATGTTGGTACTAACGGCTTTGCCGGGACTGCCGGTTCTTCTTTTAATAACGTAGGAAATCCTGTAGCACAATTAAACTATTTTGATGAAGAGCAAAGAAGCATAACCTTACAAGGGGGTTTGAAATTAGATTATGATATTTTGAAATCATTAAAATTTACTTCTCAATTTAACGGGGAATATTATTCTTGGAAAAATTACAATTTCGAAGACACTAAAACAATTTGGCAATCCAATAATAATCCGGGACAATTAAGCAGTATTACTTATCCAGCGGATAAAAATATTAATTTATTGACTAAAGGTAGAAATCAATATTTCAATTGGAATCTGTCTAACTACCTGACTTACAATAAAGTTTTTGCAGAAATTCATGATGTTGAACTAACAGCAGGTATCGAGACCTCGGTTAGAGGTGCTAGAGAGCAATTGACTGTTGCCAGAAAAAATGTAAATGCAAATTCAAATTACTGGTCACTAGCGGGTGTTGATTATGTAGGAACAGTTGTTAATTACAGAGATGAGGTTTTTAATGAAAATAAAATAGCTTCTTATTTTGGTCGTTTTCAATACAAATTAATGGATAAATACCTATTTTCAGGTACAATCAGACGGGATGGTTCATCAAATTTTGGTAAAGATTACCGTTGGGGAACCTTTCCAGCCTTTGGTTTAGGATGGGTTATTACCAAAGAGGAATTTATGGCCAATGCAACAGGAATAGACTTATTGAAATTAAGAGGTGGTTGGGGTAAATTAGGAAACCAAAATGTTCCTCTTAACAACCAAGCATATAGTTCTGGTCTTACTTATTATTTAGGAGGTTCCCTATTGAATGAAGGAACTACTATCAATTCACAAGTAGATCCAAGTTTATCATGGGAAATCACCGAAGAAACTTCTGCAGGATTAGATTTTGAATTATTGACTAACAGATTGAAAGGATCATTTGATGTGTACGATAAAACGACTACAAATGTAATTTTAAACACAAGACCTTATATTACTTCTGGAATCAGCAATTCTTCACCGGCACATGTGGGAGAAGTTTCTAATAAAGGATATGAGATTGCTTTGCGTTGGGATGATAAACTAACGGATAATTTGAGTTACTGGGTTGGAGGAAATTTTTCTAACAACAAAAATGAATTGACAGGTTTAAAAGATGCTACACTTGCCCCAATTACAGGTGGAGATTTAGGAAATGGACAATGGACAAAACTATTAGACAATACTTCTGTAGGAAAACCATTGGGTAGTTTTTATATTTATGAATATGCGGGTTTTGATGCTACAAATGGTAAAATGTTATACTACACTGCAGCAGGAGCCAAAGTGACTCAAGATGCTTTAAATGCTAATGCAGATAAAAAGTACGTTGGTTCTATTTTACCTAATTCAACATACGGAGTTACTTTAGGGATGAACTATAAAAACTTTGATTTCTCAGTGGACGGATACGGTACCTCTGGAGCAAAAGTGTATAACGGTAAAAAAGCACAACGTTTTACAGGAGAAAATATCGAAGATTCACTGGCAACAGATTTTTGGACAGTAAACAATACTACTGCCTCAAATCCTGGACCGTTTAATCAAGTTCCGGTAGCGTCAACTTATTATTTAGAATCGGGGGATTTCTTTAGAATCAATAATATTACTCTAGGATACAAAATTCCTTTGAAAGGAGAATTTTTAACTTCTTGTAGAGTATATGTAAATGCAATAAATCCACTTATTACTCAAAAATTCTCAGGTTTCTCCCCTGAATTAAATGGTAATGGAGATCCTTATGGAACGCAAGGTATTGAGTTGGATGCATATCCAACATTAAGATCAGTAGTTATTGGTGCTAATTTAAAATTTTAATACAATGAAAAAGATATATATATCAATTTTTGCGCTATCCGCATACTTTTTCTCGGGATGTTCAAACGACTATTTAGAGGTAGATCAAACAGAATCTATTTCTACAAAAGACATAGAATTATTCAATAATGATGCAGGAGCTGCCACTTTTGTAACTGCCATCTACAGTAAGTTTTTAGATTGGAACATGACTTCCTTTTCTTGGATTGGGTTGTCAAGTATTGCCTCTGATGATGCTGACAAAGGATCGTCTCCAGGAGATACTGGTACCGATAAAGATTTAATGGATGCCTTAACCTATAATGCCTCAACGCCATCAACAAGTGAGGTTTTTGCAGCTAATTATGAAGGAATTAACAGATGCAATCAAGCATTAAGTATTATTCCTCAATTAGACAAAGCTAATCCTGCTTTACGTACCAGATTAATGGGAGAAGCAAAGTTTTTGAGAGCCTTTATGTATTTCACTTTAGTGAAAACCTATGGAGGTGTTCCAATTATTGATCATTTGCCAAACCCTTCTTCTGATGAAGATAGAATTATGCAATTAACACGAAAATCTAGAGCAGAAGTGTATGCTTATATTGAAAGTGATTTGAATGATGCTATTGTGGCATTGCCAAACAAATCCGAATATGCGGCTGCTGAAAAAGGAAGAGCTTCAAAAGGAGCTGCTTACGCTTTATTGGCAAAAATAAATTTGTACCAAAAAAACTGGCAGAAAGTAGTGGACAACTGTAATTTGATTACAGGATATGCTATTGTTCCAAATTATGCTTCTATGTTTAGATTAGCTGGAGAAAATGATGCTGAATCTATTTTTGAAATTCAAGGCACAGGTTCAGTTCCTGCCAAAGGAATCTCAGGATATTCCAATACGCAAGGAGCTCGTGGTAATGGTGGATGGGGTTGGGGCTTCAATACACCATCCCAAAGTTTAGTAAATGCTTATGAAACAGGCGATAGTAGAAAAAATGCAACAATCATTTTTAGAGGTACCACTTTATATGATGGTAGAGTTGTACCAGTTACTGTTGAAAATGAAAGATACAACTACAAAGCGTATTCATCTGCTTTCACAGATGGTTGGGAAACCGATGTGAATATTAAATATTTGAGATATGCCGAAGTTATATTAATGAAAGCCGAAGCGCTAAATGAATTGAATCAAACTCTTGCAGCGATTTCTTTGTTGAACCAAATTAGAGCAAGAGCTGGATTAAGCAACACAATTGCTCTATCTCAAAGTGATGTGAGAACTGCAATTTGGAAAGAAAGAAGAGTTGAAATGGCATTTGAACACGATAGATTTTTTGATTTAGTGCGTACGGGACAAGCAGTAACCGCATTTGCTATTCATGGAAAAACATTCGTTGCAGGTAAACATGAATTGTTTCCATTGCCACAAGCTTTTATTATACAATCAGGCGGATTGTCAACACAAAACCCAGGGTATTAATTTTAAAGAACTGTAAAATGAAAAAAAATAAATATATTTTCTTATTTGCTTCTGTTTTGGCTTCACAATTTTTTGTGAGCTGTAACGAGGATAGTATAGATAAAGTCAATACACCAATTGCTTACGAGGCAATTGGTGGATATGAAAATTCAGATAACGTTGCTGCCGCTAATTTAGTTACCAAATTTAGTTTTGAGAACAGTATTACAGATTCAAAAAATGGAATAACAGGCGGGGTAGGGAAAAATGTGACCTATGGAAACGGAATCAAAGGAAAGGCATATCAAGGATCTTCAAATTCTTTTATTGCTTACAGCGCAGTGGCAAGTTCTTTGGTGGATTTAAAAAGTATTACTGTTTCTATGTGGATCAATACAAATCCACACTCCGGAGGAGCACAATCATTATTTATGTTGCCAAAAACAACAGATTTTTGGGGGAACATTTTCTCATTAATAGAAGGTACTGGTCCGGCAACTACTATGTTAATGAAAAATCATCTTCAAAAAGATGTGACACCCAGTATTGCATGGTCTGGGCAGTTTATAGAGCATGGTGGTGCTAATGTTCTAACAAATATGTTTGGAACATGGAAACATGTTGTATGGGCTTACAGTGGAGTTAGTTCTACTTACAGTATGTACATTGATGGACAAAAACTGAATTTACCTGCTTCAATTGCCAAGCGATATGCAAGTGATCCTCTTAGCGGGGGTGTTGGCTATGGTGATCTTGCCAGTTCGAATGTTTCAAAGTTCATTATTGGTGGATTCCAGCAACATTTAGGTGCTCCATGGAACGCTCCAGATGGTTGGATGTTGAATTACACCGGTTTAATGGATGAGTTTAGAATTTATAACGCAGCTCTTTCTGACAATGAAGTTGTCGCTTTATATAAATTAGAAAAAGACAACAGATAAAAGACTATTAACCCCTAGATTTCTAAAACTAGGGGTTTATTTTAAAACTATTAATCCTATTATTTTTATTAAAATGAAGATTTCCCTGAGTTTACTATTTTGTATTAGTTTTTTTATTTCCTGCTCTTCCTCAACTCCGGAGAGTAACGGAGGTACTGGAACTCCATTGCCAACAACTCCTGTTACTCCAACAGTTCCTTTGACGGATATTGAGGTTATGGATCAGGTTCAAAAAGATGCCATCAAGTATTTTTGGGAGTATGCAGAGCCTAATTCTAAACTGGCAAGAGAACGGTATTATACCAATGATCCTGGTTTTGAAGCTAATATTGTCACCACGGGAGGTTCCGGTTTTGGGTTAATGTCAATAATAGTAGGTATTGAACGCGGTTTTGTAAATCGGTCAGAAGCAGTTTCACGTCTTACAACTGCTATGAATTTTCTCGAAAAAGCAGAACGTTTTCACGGTGCTTGGCCCCATTGGATGGATGGTTCAACCGGAAAAGTAATTCCATTTGGAACAAAAGATAATGGAGGTGATTTAGTAGAGACATCTTTCCTTTGTCAAGGATTATTAAGCATCAGAGAATATTTTAAAAATGGTTCTGCCTCAGAAAAAGAATTAGCTGCAAAAGCCGATGCACTTTGGAAAGGAGTAGAATGGGATTGGTATACCAAAGGAGAAAACGCCCTTTACTGGCATTGGTCTCCGCAATACGGTTGGGAAATGAATTTTAAATTAGAAGGATACAACGAATGTTTGATTACCTATGTTTTGGGTGCTGCTTCTCCTACGCATCCTATTTCGGAACAGGCCTATCATCAGGCTTGGGCCAGAAATGGAGGCATTACAAATGGAGGATCACAATATGGAATTCCTGTGATTTTCAATTATAACGGAGCTTCAGGAAATGTAGGTCCTTTGTTCTGGGCGCAATATTCTTATTTAGGATTAGATCCCACTACATTGAAGGATCAATATGCCGATTATTGGGCATTGACCCAAAATCATTCTAAAATCATCAATCAATATTGCATTGCTAATCCACGTCAATGGAAAGGTTATTCAGATAAATGTTGGGGATTAACGGCTAGTTATTCCCGTAACAGTGATGGTTCTACAGGATATTCAGCACACCAGCCTAACAATGATTTAGGGGTAATTACGCCTACGGCTGCCCTGTCTTCGTTTCCTTTTACACCAGTAGAGTCCATGAAGTTTCTTCATTATTTATACGATGAAAAAAGAACAGAATATGTTGGAATAGCAGGGCCTTATGATGCTTTTTCCCCGCATTATAACTGGGTAACGCCAAGATATTTAGCCATTGATCAAGGTACAATTGCACCTATGATTGAAAATCACCGTTCCGGTTTATTATGGAAATTATTTATGAACGCTCCGGAAATTAAACCAGGTTTGACAAAATTGGGCTTTAATTCTACAAAATATAATTTTTAAAGAATGATGAAATGTCTAATTTTAATACTCGCCTTTTTAATGTCATGGAATTCTTTTTCTCAAACTGAGAGGAGGGGGAAAATTAAAACGGAAGTCGTTAAAAATTACGAACTAAATTACGTTTTGCACATTCCAAAGAACTCCAATGTGGAATTAACCATTTTTGATAATGCAAACCACGACAGTTGGTCGCGCGTGTATGACAACCAAGAAATTTATGATTGGATGTTCCAACAAACAAAAAACAGACAAAATGAAAATTAAACTTATTATATTACTTTTTGGAATTTCTCTTTTTGGCTACAGCCAAAAAAAGACAACTAAAAAGAACGTTAAAATTAAACCGAAAACAGAATTCGTTTCAGAGTTACTTTCTAAAATGACTTTGGAAGAAAAAATAGGGCAATTAAATTTACCTACTTCGGGAGATATTACCACGGGTCAGGCCAACAGTTCCAATGTCGCGAAGAATATCGAAGAAGGTAAAGTGGGTGGTTTATTCAACATCAAATCAGTTCAAAAAATATATGAAGTTCAAAAGATCGCTGTCGAAAAAAGCCGATTGAAAATTCCGTTGCTTTTTGGAATGGACGTAATTCACGGGTATGAAACGACCTTTCCTATTCCGCTTGGATTGTCTTGTACATGGGATATGAAACTGATAGAAAGAAGTGCTCAAATTGCGGCACAAGAAGCCAGTGCTGATGGAATCAACTGGACTTTCTCCCCAATGGTTGATATTTCCCGTGATCCACGTTGGGGTAGGGTTTCGGAAGGTTCTGGTGAAGATCCTTTTTTGGGAAGCCTAGTTGCAAAAGCGATGGTCAATGGGTACCAACAAAATGATTTATCAAAGAATAATACCATTTTAGCCTGTGTGAAACATTTTGCTTTATACGGCGCGCCCGAAGCAGGACGTGATTACAATACGGTTGACATGAGTCGAATCAGGATGTACAATGATTATTTTCCACCTTACAAAGCCGCTGTTGATGCGGGTGTAGGTTCTGTAATGGCTTCTTTCAACGAAGTAGACGGGATTCCTGCAACCGGAAACAAATGGTTAATGACTGATGTGTTGCGTAAGCAATGGGGTTTCAAAGGATTTGTAGTAACTGATTTTACAGGAATTCCGGAAATGATAGATCATGGAATGGGGGATTTGCAAACGGTTTCAGCCTTGGCATTAAATGCTGGGATTGAAATGGATATGGTGGGTGAAGGCTTCCTTACGACTCTAAAGAAATCAGTGGAGGAAGGAAAAGTTAGCGTCGAACAAATCGATAACGCCGTGCGTCTTATTTTGAATGCCAAATATGATCTGGGATTGTTTGATGATCCGTATCGTTACACAGATGCTAAAAGAGCAAAAAAGGAAATTTTTACAGCAAGCAACAGAGCCGAAGCCAGAAAAACAGCTGCTCAATCTTTAGTTTTATTAAAAAATCAAAATCAGTTGCTTCCTTTGAAAAAGTCTGGGACGATTGCCTTAATCGGACCCTTGGCTGATGCCAAAGAAAATATGGCAGGAACCTGGAGTGTAGCCACAAATCAGGATAAATCCATTTCACTTTTGGCAGGAATCAAAGAAGTGGTTGGGAATTCGACCAAAGTGCTTTACGCCAAAGGAAGCAATCTGGATTATGATGCCGCTTTCGAGGAAAAAGCAACTATGTTTGGCAAAACCTTACATCGCGATGACAGAACTACCGAAGAATTATTGGAGGAAGCCTTGAAAATTGCGAATCAATCGGATGTAATTGTTGCCGCACTTGGAGAATCAGCAGAAATGTCCGGAGAAAGCAGTAGCAGAACGAACTTAGAAATTCCACAAGCGCAAAAAGACTTATTACAAGCCTTATTGAAAACGGGAAAACCGGTGGTTTTGGTTTTATTTACTGGCCGTCCATTGGTTTTGGTTCAGGAAAACGAAACCGTTCCTGCTATTTTGAATACTTGGTTTGCCGGTAGTGAAGCAGGCAGTGCAATTGCTGATGTTTTGTTTGGCGATGAAAATCCTTCGGGAAAATTGACTGCTACTTTCCCTAGAAGTGTAGGGCAGGTACCTATTTATTACAACCAAAAAAATACAGGAAGACCTTTAGGGAACAAAGAAGGGAAGTTCGAAAAATTCAGATCGAATTATATCGACGAAAGAAATGAACCTTTATATCCTTTTGGATTTGGATTGAGTTACACCACTTTTGAGTATTCGAATTTGAGGATATCAGCAGATAAAATGAGTTTCATCGAGAAATTAAATGTGACTGTTGATGTCACCAATACCGGAAATTTTGATGGTAAGGAAGTCGTTCAATTATATATAAGAGATTTAGTAGGTTCAGTTACAAGACCGCTAAAAGAATTGAAAGGATTCCAAAAAATAGCAATTAAAAAAGGAGAAAAGCAAACAGTTACTTTCGAAATTTCCCTAGAAGAATTGAAATTTTATAATTCGGATTTGAAGTTTATTGCAGAACCGGGAACTTTTCAAGTTTTTGTAGGAACAGATTCGAACACGGACCGGAAAGTTAGTTTTGAGTTGATTAAATAGATTTGGTTTATTTATTTATGATCGGCCCTTCAGTATTTGTACTGAAGGGTTTTTTTAAACAAAACAATGGTATTTGGTACATGTGAGGCTGTGATACACGACTATTTTATTTACTTTTATCAATTCAAAAAAATCATTAAAAATGAAATGTTTACTTTCTCTTTTTCTACTCTTTATGTTCAGTTTTGGACATGCTCAAACCGTTCAGTCTCCATCTGGCACTATAGCCCTAAATTTTAAATTAGCAGGAAATGGTCAACCGGCATATTCTGTAAATTACAAAAATAAAGCAGTTGTTTTAGAAAGTCTTTTAGGCATAAAATTAAAGGAAAAACCGGATCTCGACACTAATTTTGAAATTCTGACTTCAAAAACTTCAAGTTTCAGCGAATCTTGGAAACCCGTTTTAGGGGAACAAACTAGTATTCAAAATCAGTATAATGAGCTTAATGTTTCGCTGATTAACAAGGAAACTAAGGTGAAAATTAACATTATTTTTAGAGTTTTTGATGAAGGTGTAGCTTTCAGATACGATTTTCCAAGACAAGCGGAGTTGAATTATTTTATCATTTCGGATGAGGTTACGCAATTCAATTTGACCGAAAATAATAAAGTATTCTGGATTCCAGGAGATTTTGACAGTAATGAATACGAATACAATGAAACTAAGTTTTCTGAAATTGATAACAGCAAAATCAATATGAATAATGGAATTGGAGTAAAATCTATTCCGGGAAAATATATGGTTCAAACACCTTTGATGATGAAAGCACCATCAGGTTTGTATCTCAATATTTTTGAAGCTGCGGTTGTCAATTATCCGGTCATGCACCTGAATGCTGATGTGACAAATTACAAATTAAAAGCCGAATTAGTTCCTAACGCTATTGGTGACAAAGCGTATTTGCAAACACCCTGTGTGTCACCTTGGAGAACAATCATGATTAGTGATGATGCCAGAGATATTGTGGCTTCTAAAATGATTTTGAACCTCAATGAACCGTCAAAATTAGACGATACGTCTTGGATCAAACCCATGAAATATGTTGGAATTTGGTGGGAAATGCATGTTGGGAAATCAACTTGGGATTATGCCGGTTCTCAAAATGCCACTAATTTTGCAGATGCCCCAAAAGCTTCAGGAAAACATGGCGCTACCACGGAAAACACGAAAAGATACATTGATTTTGCCGCAAAAAATGGTTTCGGTGGGGTACTTGTTGAAGGTTGGAATGTAGGTTGGGAAGATTGGAACGGAAACTGGAAAGAGGAAGTTTTTGATTTTACCACTCCGTATCCGGATTTTGATATTGCTGCAATTTCGGCTTATGCCAAAGCAAAAAATGTACAGATGATCATGCATCATGAAACATCGGGTTCTGTCAGTAATTATGAAAGACACTTGGATCGTGCTTTTGATTTGATGAAAAAACACGAATATCCGGCGGTAAAAACCGGTTATGTGGGTAAAATTATTCCGCGTGGTGAATTTCATGACGGGCAATCTATGGTGAATCATTTCAATTTTGTTGTTAGACGTGCCGCGGATTACAAGATTATGATTAATTCCCACGAATCATCAAGACCTACCGGTTACGGAAGAACATATCCTAATTATATCGCTGCCGAAGCGGCTCGCGGGAATGAATTCAATGCTTGGAGCGTAGGAAATCCACCTATGCATGAAACTATTTTGCCGTTTACCAGACAACTGGGCGGACCTATGGATTATACACCGGGCATATTTGAAATTAAAATGAGTTATTATGATAAAAATAAAACGGAGCAGGTACACACGACTTTAGCCAAGCAACTGGCTTTGTATGTAACGATGTATTCTCCGTTGCAAATGGCGGCCGATTTATTAGAAAATTACGAGAAATATCCGGATGCTTTTCAGTTTGTCAAAGACGTTGAAACGGATTGGGATGAAAGTAAGTATTTAGAAGCTGAACCAGGCGATTACGTTACGGTTGCTCGAAAAACAAAAGGAAAGGAAACCTGGTTTTTGGGTGCAATAACAGATGAGAATGCCAGAAAATCAGAAATTAAATTAGATTTCCTGACCAAAGGAATGAAATACAAAGCCATCATTTATGAAGATGCTAAAGATGCCGATTGGAAAAAGAATCCTATCGCTTATAAAATAAGAACGATAACAGTAACCAGCAAATCAAAAATCAAATTGAATTTAGCTCCCGGAGGTGGAACGGCAATCAGTTTTGAACCAATAAAATAAATAGGATATCCTGCAAGAAAATATAACTTGCAGGATTTTTTTTGAATCTAGCATAAAATATTCAGTAAGAATTACGAAATTGCGACGGCAACCATAACCAAAATTATAAAGAAGAATACCCAAAAAAGCCCAAATTTATTATGAAAAAATCAATTGTTTTAGCCGCACTTTTCTTTGGTGGAATTACTGCTTTTGCGCAAGCTAAGGAGGAACAAATGTTAAAAGAAATTTACAAATTATCCTTAACCAATGCCAAATGTTATCCTTGGCTGGACCATTTATCCAATACCATTGGATCCCGATTATCAGGTTCTATAGGAGCTGAAAAAGCAGTTTTGTATACCAAAGCACAATTAGAAACCCTGAGTTTAGATAAAGTCTATCTCCAGGAAGTAATGGTGCCAAAATGGGTTCGTGGCGAAAAAGAAATCGCATATTTACAAGTAGGAAAACAAAAAATTAATTTCCCCATTTGCGCGCTGGGAGGTTCAGTGGCCACTCCAAAAAAAGGAGTACAAGCAACTATAATTGAAGTAAACAGTTTGGAAGAATTAACCGCATTAGGGGAAGCAAAAGTAAAAGGGAAAATCATTTTCTTCAACAGAGCGATGAATCCTGAATTTATCGAAACTTTCAAAGCCTATGGGAGTTGTGTTGACCAAAGATCATCAGGAGCCAGAGAAGCTGGAAAACTTGGTGCTTTAGCTGTAATTGTAAGATCCATGAATTTGCGATTGGATGATTTACCGCATACCGGTGCAACTAATTATGGAGAAATTTCCAAAGAACAACGAATTCCAGCTGCTGCCATTAGTACAAATGGAGCCGAACTGTTGAGCAAAAGTTTAAAACAAAATCCAAATTCGCTATTCTATTTCAAACAATCTTGTGAAACATTTGATGATGTTTTATCCTACAATGTGGTTGGTGAAATAACGGGTTCTGAGCATCCTGAAAGGATAATGGTCGTTGGCGGCCACCTTGATTCCTGGGATTTAGGAGACGGATCTCATGATGATGGTGCTGGATGTGTTCAAAGTATGGAGGTATTAAATATCTTCAAAAACATTGGGTATAAACCTAAAAATACGTTGCGTGTGGTATTGTTTATGAACGAAGAAAACGGAGTTCGAGGCGGCAAAGAATATGAAGTACAGTCCAATAAAAATAATGAAAACCATATTTTTGCTTTAGAAAGCGATTCGGGAGGATTTTCCCCAAGAGGATTTTCAATTGATGCTGATGAAGCAAATTTTAACAAAATCAGTAGTTGGGCAACGTTATTTGAACCATACCTAATCCACAAATTTGTAAAAGGACATTCCGGTGTTGATATTGGTCCACTGCAATCCAATCATATCGTAAAGGTGGGATTGCAACCGGATTCGCAACGTTATTTTGATTACCATCATGCCGCTAATGACACATTTGATGCTGTCAATAAAAGAGAGTTGGAACTAGGAGCAGCGGCTATGGCTTCCTTACTTTATCTGGTGGATCAGCAAGGGATTGTCAATTAAAAAACCAAAATCTTAGAAGGTGCTACATTCAATATTTGAAAGAAATAGTGAATGTAGCACCCTCATTTATTTTACTCTCAACCGCAATTCGCCCGCCTAAGCTTGTGATGTAGTTGTACACTAAATACAGCCCTATACCGTTGCTGTCGTTGTTGCTGTGAAATTTTTCATACAATCCAAAAATCCTGTTTTTTACTTTGTCTAAATCAAAACCCAGCCCATTATCAGAAAAAATTAATTGATTGATTCCATTTACCTTTTTAGATTGTATAGTAATAATTGGAGGGGCATCCGGTTTTGCATATTTAATCGAATTAGTCAATAAATTTAAAAAAATACTTTTGATGTACGCTTTGTTAAAAGTTACATTTTCAAAAGCTGAAAAGTCGATATTAATTTCTGCTTTTGAATCTTGGACTAAAGAATTTATCGAGATCAAGACTTCGTTGAGTGCTTCATTTAGGTTTATTTTTTCTATTTGAGTGTTGATGTTTTCATTATCAATTAATTCATCAATCGAATCGTTTAAAGTTTGTTTTAAATTTTCACTGGTCAATTTAAGAGTGCTGATCAATTCCAGTGTTTCCGGATCATGAATTTTAGTGCTGTCTATCAAACTGAAGACCGAAAGCATATTGTTAATGGGAGACTTTAAATCATGGGATGTTTTATGTGACAAAACCGTGAGCTCCTTATTAATTTGGGTAAGATTGGCAAGAAGTAAATTGCGTTCTTCTTCGATTCTTTTTTTATGGGTAATGTTTTTGGCAATCGCATACACTAATCTTTCGGACTCGACAGGCATCGATGTCCAGGACAGCCATATAATTTCCCCGGTTTTTGTTAAATACCGATTTTCAAAATTCAAAAGAGGCTTGTTTTTATATACTTTTTCTCTGGTTTCAATAGTAATTTTAAGGTCAGATGCATACACAAAACTACTGATGGGTCTAGCATACAATTCCTCTTCTGAAAATCCTAATAATTTTGAAACAGCCGGATTTATTCTTCTAAAATAGCCGTCAAATCCCGCAATACATATAAAATCAGCAGATATATTAAAAAAATTATCAAAGTTATATGCCCCATGTGAATCAGTATTCATCTTTGTTACATTCATTATATTTATTAATCTAAAAAGTTTTTTTTAAAGCATCAGTGTCCAGACTCTTTTTGATTTTTGTTGTCTGATATAAAAAATTATATTATAAGAAAAGTCATATATTGCCTAATTTTGCAGTTGATAGAATTTCTTCTGATAAAGCAGCATAATAATTTTTTGAAACAATTGGTTGTGGTGTCTCCTGGTCTCGACTTAGCATCATAAAAGAAAATAATTAAAACTTAAAGTGTAAAAAAACAAGCACAATTAACAAATAAAATCCAATTTTTTTTAAAATAGTTTTAAAATTAAAATGGTTAGTGTTTTCCTCTGAATTTAGTGCTGAATTTTTCATTTAATGTAAATTAGGTTATACATGCAAATTTAGAAATAGTAATTCGTCTGGCTATAGGTGTTTTTACGTGATTTTAATTAAGTTTGAAGGGTATTTACCATTCAAGTTTTGGATAGATAAAATTTTTATTATTATGGAAGAAAATAGTACACCACATTTAGCTAATAATATGTTATAATTAACCCGTTGGGTGCAATTAATTTTTGATGATAATTTTTGTCAGTTCGAGTGATCCCGCTTTTGGGCGGGATTATATCGAGAACTAGAAAATTAGTATTAAAAACGGTTCTCGATACACGTCACTTCGAGTGCGAAGCGTATTGAGAAGTTTTGTTCCGTTTTACTACACAAAAAACACTCGAACTGACGTTTTGAATAATTGCACCCAACGGCTTATAATTAAAGAAATACGCTAAACAATTTCAATTAAATCAAAACACATCACGATCATTCAAATAAAATTTTGGTAAACAAAAGAAGGCTGTCATATCCAGACAGCCTCGTTTTTTTATTGTGTGTAAAGTATTTATATTTTGAATATTCCTCCTACAGCAATAATTCTCTGAAAAAAGAAAAAATCTTGTGAAGCACTGTCTTCGGTGCTTTGTGTAGTTCGAATGTCTTGCATGTTAATATACCCTCCTTTGAGTTCTCCTTGGATATAAAAATGTTTAAAAAAAGTAACATTCAATCCTGCTTTCAAAGAAGTTCCATACCCTGAAACATGAAAATCATCATGACGATCTTTTCCTAATAAAGTGGTGTTAGTTTTTGGATATAAGAGACCAAAACCAACTCCCTCGGTTAAATTAACTTGAATTTTATCCGTATTTCTAATTTTGAATAATGACGAGATATCATCATGTCGAGAAAACTCAGTATTCACATAATTTAAACCATCGGTATGTTCATATTTGAGAAATTTTGCTGTCAAAAGAACTTGATTATTGGCTAATAGCTCATCATAAGATCCCGGATTGGGATAATGCCCATTGATCGTTACCGCCTTGTCTTGTAGCATTACATATTTCATGTGATCTACACCTATAGCAACGCTGTAGTGGTCACTTATGAAATACCCCATTCTGAAATTAGTTTGAGGAATAGTCATTTTTGCTGGATTGATATAATCTACATGCCACCCTTTTGGTTTGTCCTGCGCTTGGACATTTTCTAAGGTAAAATTGTAATCTTTACCTCGAAAGGTTATGTCCGACTTGGAGTAAGTATCTCTGTTTCCTCCCCATGAGATGAAAAATTTTCCTTTGTTATGAGTTGTATATTTAGTTTGAATTTCTGTAATTTCCTGTGCAATTATACTATTGGTAAATAAAATAATAAGGGATGCGTAATATAAAAGATATTTCAATATATATGGTGCCTAAATTTAAAATGTGTGTATTGTTTTTCTGATGGCAACTAACTTGGTCATTAAGGATTCAAAATAATCCAAATGCAACATATTAGCACCATCGCTTTTTGCATTGGCAGGATCAAAATGGGTTTCTATAAAGATTCCATCTACGCCTACAGCAATACCAGCTTTGGCAATGGTTTCAATCATATCAGGTCTTCCACCAGTTACACCAACCGTTTGGTTGGGTTGCTGCAGTGAGTGCGTCACATCAAGAACAGTTGTAGCATATTGTTGCATTGTAGGAATTCCTCTAAAATCAACAATCATGTCCTGGTAGCCAAACATCGTACCTCTATCGGTAATCATCACTTTTTCATTGTTACAATCCAATACTTTTTGAACCGCATGTTTCATGCTTTCCGGACTCATGAATTGTCCTTTTTTCAAGTTGACTACTTTTCCGGTATTGGCAGCAGCCATTACTAAATCCGTTTGACGCACTAAAAAAGCTGGAATTTGCAATACATCAACATATTGAGAAGCCATATCCGCATCTTCATTTGTATGAATATCCGTAACGGTAGGAACTTTAAATGTTTCCGAAACTTTTCTGAGGATTTTCAATGCTTTCTCGTCACCGATTCCTGAAAAACTGTCAATTCTAGAGCGGTTTGCTTTCTTGAAGGAACCTTTGAAAACGAAAGGAATTTGTAAATTATCAGTAATACCAACTAGTTTTTCGGCAATTCGCATCGCCATTTCTTCTCCCTCAATAGCACAAGGACCAGCAAGTAGAAAGAAATTACCACTGTCTGTATATTTTATTTGTGGAATATGTTGTAAGTTCATAGTATGATTTTTTAAAGGTGCAAAGGTAGTTATGATTTGCGATTTCCAATTTACGTTTTCCAATTAATTTATCGCATTAACTTTTTTTTGGGAGCTTTTTCCTGCTGTACGTTGCAATCTCCCTGAAAAACGGGAGGATTTTCACTGCCATCAGGGCTAAGGATTTGGTTTATAGGGACTTTTGGGATTTTAAAAACTATTTTTTTTTCAATGTAAGTCCCACCGGAACCATCAATATTCCTTTTTCATAGATGTTCAGGTAGAGTAGTAGCGGTTCTTTCTGACCGTTCCATTTTAATTCATAAATGTCCAGAAATCCAGCACCCATGTCACTTCTTTTAGTTGGAAACGGACAGCAACTTTCTTGTTTGGTATACGTTATTTTTTCACCATTAGGCCCAGCTAATGCGTTCAAAAACCGTTCTTGGTTGATCGTTGCGTTTTTAGTGTTATTAAAGAATATATTGATGGGATAATCCTTATCATATCCATATTTTTTGTTTGTACTGTACTGAGTAATCACAAAAGTATAGTATTGTGAGAGCAATAAATCGGGAGCATTATCGTCCGTATTTTTCAAAGTAGATTGTGTACTTATACAAGAAGTAGTACCTATTAGCAAAGCAATAAAAAGGATCGATTTTTTCATATTTAAGGTAGATTTATAATGTCAAAATTTAAACGGCACTTTTAATTGCAAGGAAGTACTTCGACACAAATATAACCAGAACTTCAGACCTTATTGCGAGTTCCCTGAATAATTTACAAGTGTCTATTGTGGAATATAACATTTGTCTTAAAATCTCGTAAAATGCTTCTTATCTTTGTACAAAAAAACAATATGGATATTATTTTTAAAACCTGGTCTTGGTCTGTTTCCGGTTTTTTGATCGGCTTGATTATGCTGGCACTTATTTATTTCGGAAAGTCTTTTGGAATGTCTTCTAATTTGCGTTCGCTTTGTTCGATGGCTGGTTTAGGAAAACGAGTTTCTTTTTTTGATTTTGACTGGAAAGCACAACGCTGGAATTTAGTGGTTGTTCTTGGCGCAATGTTAGGTGGTTTTGTTGCCGTTCATTTTATGAGTGATGCTTCAAATGTAACTATTAATCCCAAAACAATTGAACAATTAGCACAACTTGGTATCGATGCCCCAAACGGAAAATTAATGCCGGATGCGCTTTTTGGAATCTCCATTTTAGAATCCCCAAAGCATATTTTTATACTGCTTATTGGTGGTGTTTTGGTAGGTTTTGGCTCTCGTTATGCAGGAGGTTGTACTTCCGGACATGCCATTTCAGGCTTGAGTAATTTACAAATTCCTTCGTTGAAAGCCGTAATTGGATTCTTCATTGGTGGATTGATAATGGCGCATTTTTTATTGCCATTAATTGTAAAGTAGATAAGCAATCATTGACTCATAATATAAAATAAAAAGAATGAAAAATATACTAAAATATCTATTGGTTGGATTTGTTTTCGGAATTGTTTTGACTAAATCTGAAGCCGTTTCCTGGTATCGCATTTATGAAATGTTTCAATTTCAGTCGTTTCACATGTACGGAATTATTTCGGTGGCTATCTTGACGGGAATTATTGGCATTCAAATCATTAAACGAAACAATATAAAAGACATCAAGGGAGAATCTATAGAAATTCCGGATAAAGAAAAAGGCTCTGCCAGATACTGGATTGGCGGATTGTTTTTTGGATTGGGTTGGGCATTGGTAGGTTCTTGTCCGGGACCAATATTCATCTTGCTTGGGGCTGGTTTTTGGACCATTTTGATAGTGCTTTTCGGGTCTCTTTTCGGGACCTATCTATATGGACTATTGAAAAATAAATTACCTCATTAATCGAAAAACACTTGACATCAAAATAGCATTCTCTTGTGGGAATGCTATTTTTTTTTGTTTAATTTTAAAATGCCGGAAACAATCAAATATTGCGCAAGTAAATAGGTTGCCATAATCAGAAAGGAGCTGTATTGCAATGGCGCATAGAATTTATCAAAGGCCAAAAGACTATCTGAAGCTACAAAAACAGTAGCGCCAATTAATATATAGCTGTTGGCAGGTTTTTGCCAGTTTAAAAAACCCTTGAGCGCAAATAACAACATAATTGAAATAGTAAGGGCATATAATAGAACAGGAATTTTTAAGTCCCCTAAACTTGGCAATAAAAGCAACATCATTACGATTAAATAAACTACGATTACTGTAACTCCTACCCAGAAAATAATTTTACTATTCTTTAAATAAATTTTCAATTGTTTGTTAAATAGTATGATATACGAAATGTGCGAAAGTAGAAAGGCAATCAGCCCTGCAATAAAATACAACTCTCCTTTGTCAGCAAACATCAAAATAATGTCCCCTATCCACGACAAAGTCAAAGCAGTTATAAGAACTTTTTTAGTACTAAATCTTTCGTGTAAATAAACTGTCAGAATTAAAAACGGCAATAAAAATGGTTTCAAAAACCAAGCTATAGTTTCCCAACCAAAAAGAATTAGCAATAGATAAACAAGACTAAACCCAATAAAACTCTTTACTTTTATGTTGTGTTTCATATTTTTTTTAAGATTGAACGGTAATCATGACATCTTTTTCAAAATTAATACTGACAAAATATACCGTTACAGCCAAGGATAAAAGGAGATAACCACCAATAATATAACTTGCAAAAGGAAAAAGTTGATTCATTCCAAACCAATCGCCAAAATAGAAAATTAGTCCAATTCCAAAAACAAAACGGATACTTTCCCAGAAGATGGAAATTTTGCGGGTATCCATTAATTCCGTGTAACTGTAAACGGTCAGGAAGATGAATGCGCCGTAAATAAATACATTTGGCAACCCTATCACCGCGATAGAATTATACATATAACTGATAAGTAACAACGTTATAATTGCTTGAAATAAGGACCAGTACATTAGTTTTTTAGAATATTGAACGCCGTATTTTTCAAAATCATAAACATTGGTAATTTTGACAACGGGATATTTTTCTTCAAAATTTTCTGGACGCCAGCCTGTTGGTTTAAACCAAATGATAAACTTATCTTTCCAGTTTTCGGCGCGCCAAGCGTCTGTAATCAATAGCCATAAATGCTGAAAATTTATCCGGATCGGATTCCAGGTTCTGGCTGGTCTTGTGATTCCAAAAACAGGTGGAACGCTTTCTAATTCCGCTTGAAAAGTACCAAACAATTTATCCCAAATGATGAATATTTGCGAATGGTTCTTGTCCATGTATTCTGGATTGATGGCATGATGCACCCTATGATGGGATGGTGAAACCAATATCCTTTCCAGAAAACCAATTTTCTTGATGTGCTTAGTATGGTACCAAAATTGAAGGAATAAATGAATTGGTAAGGTTATCGCAATCACTTTGGAGGGAACTCCTAAAAGTGCGGCTGGAATCAATAAAAAGGTAAACAGATTGACAAAACTGGAAACGGGCTGGCGTAGGGCACAGGCCAAATTGAATTCTTCACTGCTATGATGTATCGCATGTTTGTTCCATAAAAAGTTAATTTGATGCGACAAACGATGACTCCAATAGCCATAAAAATCAATAGCTATAAATCCAATAAAATAGGTTAAAAAGGTAGCTTCAAGATTGAATAAAGCTATTTTAGATACGATCCAATCGTAAGAAACCAGTGTGATACTAAGTCCTAAAACATCTTTTAGGGAGTTGACCATTCCAGAGCTCACGCTTGAAACAGCATCCATATTAGGTGCGGTATCTTCCCCTTTGTAATGCCCATAAATTTTTTCGATGCTAATTAATATCAAAAAAATGGGCATTACAAAAACTAAAATTTTACCATATTCTTCCATAAGAACACTTTTTTTATTCAAATATAGAATAAAAGAGAATGTTTTTTAATTATTCACAGTAATTTATTTGTCAAAGGGAATTTTTATTATTCTTAAATTATTTCTGCATTTAATCCTGCTTCTAATAATTGCGTGCATTGTGGTTTTAATTTGTCGTAAGGCCCTGTTTTTACAGTACATTTTCCGTTATAATGTACGATTAATGAACATTGTTCTGCTTGTTCCGGTGTGTGATTGCATACGCGAATTAAGGTGTCAATGACATGGTCAAATGTATTTACATCATCATTATAAACGATGATTTCGTTGTCCAGCTGGGTTGCTTCTTTGACATGGACTCTTTCTCTTACTTTTTCTTTAGTACTCATTTTATAGGTTTTTGTACTTTCGTAATTAATAAAAAAATAATACTACTAATTTACATATTTTAAAGATACCCAATTGTTTCTTTCAAGTTTTTTAACATAAATCAGTCCTTTTTCGGTACAAGAGGCATCTATAAATGGTATATCTTCATGATAGAAACCGCTTAAAAGTAGCGTTCCATTAGGGTTTAAACTGTCTATGTAACTCTGCATATCGTTCAACAAAATATTCCTATTGATGTTGGCTATAATCAAATCGTATTTTTTACCTTCTAATAAAGAGGCTTCCCCTTCATAAACGGTAATGTGTTTGCAGTTATTACGTGCTGCATTTTCTATAGAATTCAAGTAACACCAATTGTCAATATCAATAGCGTCAATTGGTTGCGCTCCTTTCATTTCGGCAAGAATTGCTAATATTGCGGTTCCACATCCCATATCGAGTGTTTTCATCCCGGTTACATCTATTTCTAATAAATGTTGAATCATCATGTGAGTGGTCTCATGGTGCCCTGTTCCAAAACTCATTTTTGGTTCAATTATAATATCAAATTCGGCATCTGTTTTTGGATGGAATGGTGCTCGTACATGACAGTTTCCGTCGACATCAATGGCTTCAAAATTCTTTTCCCATTCCTCATTCCAGTTGACTTGTTCGATTTCTTCAAATGTATAATCAATCGTAAATTCTTCGGATTGTAAAATATGGATATCCGCTAAGATGGTTTCATTCCATAAATCCTTTTGCACAAAAGCTGAAATCCCGGTTTCAGTTTCTGTAAAACTCTCAAAAGCTCTTTCTCCCAATTCCGCGATTAAGATTTCAGACCCCAATTCTTTAGGTTCAATAGTAAAATGGTACGCGATATAAATATTTGACATGCTTGTTTTTTTTGCAAAGGTAACAATCGCATATTAAAGAGTATTTGTAAATCAAATTTTATTTTACATTTGTACCCAAAACACAGTAGTACACCATGAAAAAAATAATTTTATTTTGGATCTTTGTAAGTTGCATTTCCAGCAATGCGCAGGTTAATATCAAGCAAAGCAAACAAGATAATGACTTAAGATTATCGGCGCTTCCGTACTATAGTTTTGGTAAAGGAATTGGAATCACTTCTCCGGATAGTTTATACCAATTTAATATTCGGTTCCGAATGCAAAATAGGGTGACTTATATTGAAAATGAAGATGAAAAAAGGGGATATGACGGACAAATCCGAAGATTACGTTTGCGATTTGACGGATATGTGGGAAATCCAAAATTTTTATATGCAGTTCAATTGTCATTTGCTCCGGGCGATGTTGGTGAAATTAGAGAAGGTGAGAACATAAATATTATCAGAGATGCAGTTGTTTTTTACAGACCTAATCGACACTGGAATATCAGTTTTGGACAAACAAAATTACCAGGAAATCGCCAACGTGTGAATTCTTCAGGCGGATTACAGTTAACGGACCGGTCGATTAACAATGCCAGATTTACAATTGACAGGGATTTTGGTTTTCAAGTTCACAATATGAATGAATTTCGGGATAAATTTTCCTATAATTTCAAAACAGCTATTTCAACAGGAGAAGGTCGAAATATCACGGGGAATACAGATGAAGGTGTTGCCTTAACAGGGAAGGTAGAGTTGTTACCATTTGGGGTATTTTCAAGAGACGGAACCTATTTTGAAGGGGATATTGTAAGAGAAAAAAAGCCGAAATTAATGCTTTCGGGTGCTTTTCAGCAAAATAATCATGCCAAAAGAACCCAAGGTCAATTAGGAAATGATTTATTTGAAGCTCGCACTATGAAATCAGTGATGCTTGATGTTTTGATTAAATACAACGGATGGGCCGCTATGTCAAGTTATATGTCCAGAATTACTCCAAGAAATGCAGTTACAATAAATCCGGATGATATTTCACAATCTAATTTTGCTTACGTTGGTAACGGATTTGATCATCAATTGAGTTATAATTTGTTATCAAATTATGAGATTATCGGACGGTATTCTACTCAAAAAGTGGGCGAGGACATTAAGCTTTTAGCACCAAACACAAAACAGTATACCATTGGTTTGACGAAATATATTTGGGAACACACTTTTAAATTGCAAACGGAATTGACTTTTGATACCCTACATTATTTTGACGGTAATACAAAGAACAACTGGCACCTGCGTTTTCAGGTTGAAATAGGAATATAAAAAAAACGGTAAAATGAATCACCGCTTTTTTATGACGTTTAAAATTGAAATTTAGATAGCCTTTACAATTGCTACAAAATCATCAGCTTTTAGTGCGGCACCCCCAATGAGGCCTCCATCTACATCTGGTTTTGAGAAAATTTCTTTAGCATTATCCGGTTTCACGCTTCCTCCATATAGGATAGATACGTTTTCAGCAATATCGCTTCCAAAAGCTTTACGAACGGTTTCTCTTATAAATTCATGCATTTCCTGTGCTTGCTCCGGAGAAGCTGTTTCTCCTGTTCCTATTGCCCAAACTGGCTCATAGGCTAAAACGATACTGTCCCAGTCTTTAGCCTCAATATGAAATAAACCATCTCGCAATTGGTTTTCAACTACATTAAAATGATTTTTTGATTGGCGGTCTTTTAATTCTTCACCAAAACAAAAAATAACTCTTATGTCATGTTCCAAAGCCGTATTTACTTTATTCGCAATTAAAGCATCTGTTTCCTGAAAAATGGCTCTGCGTTCGGAGTGTCCTAAAATGACAATGTCTACACCTACACTTTTTAACATATCTGCCGAAATTTCACCCGTGAAAGCACCGCTTTCTGCTTGATGAACGTTTTGTGCAGCAACATCTATATTGGTAAATTCTAAATGATCTACAGCAGAAGCCAGGTTTACAAATGTTGGCGCTACAATTATTTGCACAGCAGTATCTGTAGGGATTTTTGCTATTAATTCATTTAATAAATCTTCTGTTTGCTCTGCATTTTTATGCATTTTCCAGTTTCCTGCAACAATCTTCTTTCTCATTTTGTCGTGTTATATTTAGTTTTTGGTTTCGTTTTTTTGAAGTTTTTCAAATGATAAGAACTGCATCTCAAATGGTGTTTGAATGCTTTATTTTAAATTTTCTAAAGTCTCGTTAATCGTGTCAAAATCAGTTTCAATAGCGCGGTATAAAGCAATTTTTCCGGTTTTGTCCACAATGATATATCTTGGAATCCAATCTAGGTCAATGGCTTTTGCAAATACACCTCCCATTTGGTCATTTGCCATGAAATGATCTCCTTTCAATTCGTGTTTTTCAATTCCAACTTTCCATTTATCGGCAGTTTTGTCCATTGAAATAAATAAATAAGCAACATCAGGATTGTTCACTTGTAATTCTTTGATTTTTGGCATTGCTTTGACACAATCCCCACACCAAGAAGCCCAAACTTCAATTACTATGGTTTTGCCTTCGTGTTTTTTTAAAACATCCTGAAAAGCAACCTGACTTCCGTCAGTGGCTAGTAGGGTTTCAGACAAAGCCGTTTTAGAAAATTCAGTTTTTCCCTCTTTTGCGCAAGAAAAGGTTACAATAGATATTAGAAGTAATAGTATTTGTTTCATTATAGAGTTGTTTTTTAAACAAAGTTAAAACAAACAATTGGATTGAGTTGTGCAGAATACCATATTTTGAAAGCAGAATTCAAAAATGCTTAAGCAATATCGTTATAGTTGATGAGATTTAGACAACATCAAACCTGTTGTTACTTTGGAAATGCTGTTTCTTGTCAAAATACAGTGATTATCCCAGTCTTATTTTGGGATCTAAATATGCATATACAAAATCCATTGAATATAACTTCCTTCATCGAAATTATGTACTTCTTATAGGCTTCCGGGCATATTAAACTGCGTTTGTTTTTGTAATACAAATCCAAAGAGCCTGGCAAATAGGATTGCACTGAAAAAGGAAGGAATGCTCATCCCTAAAGTACTGATTAAAGCAATTAGGCGATCGATCCAGGTATCTTTGTATAAGGCAGAAATAATACCAAAAACAATAGCGATACCTATGGCAAATATGGCTAATACGGCTGTGCTTGGCAATGTATGTCCAATAATTTGAGAAACTTTTTTTCCGCTTTTTTGAAAACTTTCTCTTAAATAGGGGGTTTTCAAAACCAATTCATTTGTACCAATTCCAAAAAGGGGTACCGCATTGTATTTTCCCTCGCTCAGAAAAGTATAATCGGATTGGGTATCACTGTGCAAAGAAATAGGCAACAGGTCATTCAGATAATACAAGTATTGAGTAGCAATAGGTTTATCAAAACCATATTTCTTTTTTACAATGGCCAGTTGTTCTGAATTTTCATTTTGATCCAGCATCATGCGTGCAAGATCCCCAGGCAAAACAGTAAACAAAAATAATATCACTGTAAACACTCCAAAAAGAGTAAGCAGTGCAGATCCAATTTTACTAAGAAAACATTTTAACATAAATGCTTTTAATGGGTAAAAATAATTAGCGGTTAAAGTTCTGTAATACCGTAAATCAGAACCGTCCTATTCTTATAATCTTAAGTCTTTGACGTCGTTATGATGAAGTTTTTGTGTGATTGTTCCTTTCTCGAGCAATACAATACTTGGATTGGCTCTTTCAATTGTTTTTAATGTGATTGCATCACAAAAATAAAAGTCAAATGTCAATCCATATTGTTTTTTTGCTGCAGCTATCTCTTCCGGTAAGGAAGATGTCATTCCAATTACCTTATATCCTTTTGTTTTTGCATCTAAATACAGTTTTTCCATTTTGCCCATTCCCGCTTTATCGGCATTCACTAAATTATAGGCTACAATCAACATCAATTTTGGCTCTCGCAAGAACTGATCTTTATAATCCGAACCGTCTTTTTCCATCGTGAAGTCATGAATAGGAGGAACATATCCTTCTGTGATGACTTTGTCTTTTCGGTCTACAAATACGGCGCCTTCAGGAATCGACATTAGGTCTTTTTCGGTAAATTCTTTGTCTACACCATTCACTTTGTATATAAACACCATTTCTACCACTGATTTATCAGCGCCGTCAGGGATTTGCATTCCTTGTTGAATATTATTTCCTACCTTGAATGGTCTAAAATCTATTAATGGCAAATGGTTTAAAACGATAACGCCCATAAAGGCTGATAAAACGATACTGGCATAAATAATTATGTTTTGAACGGTAGTTCTAAATAAGGGTTGGATTAATTTTTTGTTAAAGAACAATACCAGAATAAAGAACAACAACACAATATCCTTTGTAAACGATTGCCATGGTGTTAGTTTTAGCGCATCGCCAAAACAGCCACAATCTTTTACTACATTGAAATAAGCGGAATAAAAAGTTAGGAAGGTAAACATTACAATCAAAACCAATAAACTCCAAACCGTGACTTTAGTCTTGTATCCAATGAGTAACATAATCCCCAAAACCACTTCAAGAATCACTAAAAACAGGGCGATTCCCAGTGCAAACGGAACAAAAAAGGGCATGTTGAATACGGGTTCACTGAAATACTCTGCCAATTTATAAGAAAAACCAACAGGGTCATTCAGTTTGATTAATCCGGAGATTATGAATAGGATTCCCACGAAAATTCTAGAAAATTGAGTAATTATATTTTTCATATGAAGATAATATTTGTTTTTTAATGGAATACGGTATCGCCATTCTGGATTACAGTTTGTGATTTTGGAATCCCAGTGATTTCATGTTTAGTTATTGCTTTTTATTATTTATTTCCAAAACCCATTAGAATCAAGGCAAAAACCGAATAATTTATCATGTCCTGATAATTAGCATCGATTCCTTCAGAAACTAATGTTTTTCCTTTGTTGTCTTCAATTTGTTTGACACGAAGTAATTTTTGCAAAATTAAATCTGTTAGTGAACTCACACGCATTTCGCGCCAAGCTTCCCCGTAATCATGATTTTTGTCTTCCATTAATTCCTTGGTTAGTTTGATTTTGGCATCGTATAATTTGGTTGCCTTTTCCACACTTAAATCAGGCTGATCTGCAACGCCTAATTCCAATTGAATCAACGCCATGAGAGCATAATTTATGATCCCAATGAATTCACCCGTTTCATCTTCATCAATTTTGCGGATTTCATTTTCTTGTAAACTTCGGATTCTTTGGGCCTTAATATAGATTTGATCCGTTAATGAAGGCAGTCTCAAAATGCGCCAAGCACATCCGTAATCTTTCATTTTGTTGATATACAGTGCCCGACAAGTCGCAATCACAGCATCATATTCCTTTGAAGTATTCTTCATTATTGGTGTATATTTGTATTCAAATTTTTTCAAAAATAAGAATAATTTTTTTGAATGCAGAATGAAGGGTAAATAATGTTGAAAGTAGTAGTCTTAAAACTAAAAAAGAATGACAATTAATTGTAAAGGAATACTCATTGATCTATCAACTCCCAAAGTAATGGGAATTTTGAATGTGACACCCAACTCTTTTTTTGATGGAGGAAAGTATAAGAATGAAACCGAAATCCTTTCTCATACTGAAAAAATGCTGCTTGATGGCGCAACTTTTATAGATGTAGGTACTTATTCGAGCAAACCAAATGCAGAATTCGTTTCGGAACAAGATGAAATTTCCAGAATTATTCCTGTTATTGATTTGATTCTAAAGCAGTTTCCAGAAACAATAATCTCTATTGATACCTTTAGAAGCGAAGTAGCAAAGGCATCGATTGAAAATGGTGCGTCTATCATCAATGATATTGCAGCCGGAAATCTAGACGACAAAATGCTGGAGATAATTGCAAAATACAATGTTCCGTATATTATGATGCACATGCGAGGCAATCCGCAAACGATGCAAACACTTACGGATTACGATGATATTGTAAAAGAAATGGTGTTCTATTTTTCTGAAAAAGTAGCTATGGCCAGAAGTTTTGGAATCAATGATTTAATTATTGATCCGGGCTTTGGCTTTGCCAAAACAATAGCACAAAATTATGAAGTTTTTCAAAAAATGGACTTGTTTAACATCTTGAAATTACCACTTCTTGTGGGAGTTTCCAGAAAATCCATGATTTATAAAACCCTAGATACTTCAATCGAAAATGCATTAAATGGAACTACAGTTTTAAATACTTTGGCATTGACCAAAGGCGCAAAAATCCTTCGTGTTCACGATGTAAAAGAAGCTGTGGAATGCGTTACATTATTCAATAAAATCAATTTATAACGATGAAATATTTTATGTTGATTGTTCTTTTTACTCTTTTTTCCTGTGGAAATAAAGAAGCGGTTTTATTGCCAAAATCAAATATTTCAATTGTCAAAGTGGTAGAGGATCTTTCGCCAATCTATTTTTTTTTTTAGAACAAAAGGCTTGGATACGCTGGCTGAAGTAAACCGTAAAAACAGTATTATTTAGACCAATTGGATTCTCAATGTAGACAAACGTTAACCGTTACGACTTGCTATTCCGGATATTATGAGGTTGCAACAAAAGAAGCGCTAAGAAAAAGCACACAAGAATGAAAAGACCGAAAATTATTATTCTTATGCTAATACAATCGGAAAAAATTTAGTTTTTATACCTTTTACCAATGTGTTTTATAAATTGGAAAAACCAATTGGAACCATCATATTTTCAATAAGAATAATGAGATTTTAATTGAGAATCAAGTTTTCAAAAAAGAAAAGCTTCAAGATTTAATTAATACTGTTTTACCCAAAGACGTTGCAACTACTTTTTTATTTAGGTTTGATGAAAATTTAAGCTTTGGAAGTTATATACAAAACAAAATTTTTATTGAAAGTTTAAAAGTACAAATGAAAAGTAATCAAGAATTTATTTACTAAACTTTAAAAAAAGAACACTTCAAACGAAATAATTACTGATGATGATACGGTTCGTTTTTCAAGATCGTGAATCCACGATACAATTGTTCGATAAAGAACAACCGAACCATCTGATGCGAAAAAGTCATTAAAGACAACGATATTTTTCCTTGTGCTTTAGCATAAACCGTATCCGAAAACCCATAAGGACCGCCAATAACAAAAACTAAAGTCTTTACTCCGGAATTCATTTTCTTTTGTAATTCTTCTGAGAAGCCAACGCTGGAAAAATTTTTCCCGTTTTCATCCAACAAAATAAGTTGGTCCGTTGGTGTGATTTTTGCTAAAATTAATTCGCCTTCCTTCTCTTTTTGTTGACTTTCCGATAAGTTTTTTACGTTCTTGATATCAGGAATAATATCTAAATCGAATTTAATGTAAAAAGACAAACGCTTGGTGTAATCGTCGATCAAGGATTGTAGCGCTTTGTTATCAGTTTTACCGATAGCAATCAATTTGATGTTCATTTTTGTTAGATTTCAGAGATGCAAAGATAGAAAAATTAGCAGTTTTAAATTACATTCTCTTTAATGGAAATTAATAATCTGATTTTTAAATTTATAAAATTACGAAAGCTAAGATGCTATTTATTTTACCTCAATGCGATCAATTAGCAATTGAAATGACTCTTCTTTCTTATTGCCTATCAGGAAAGCATTTTCCTCTAATTTAGAACCGTCAATGATTAGGCTGATCTAATTTTCGTCCTCTGAAAGCTGGATACAACTGGGTGAATGGAATTTCAATTGTTTGCCAATCAGTGGTAGTTTGAAAAGGGAATACACACGAATGTGGGTCTGTACGATTTATCTTCACTCTAAATTGGTATTGTTTGCCGTCTCCTTTAATGTGGATGCAATATGTTTAGCAGGTTTTAGATACATTGGTTCAAAAACATATTTCACAGCACAAAATCCGCCATTGTTTTCTAATGAAACAGTACCTTCAAAGGTTCCCTTTCCATTTGAGTTCTAAATAAGATGTACTTTTGGATATTCCTCCCATCACAGCATCATTTACAATTTTCCAATTGCTTAGATCGCTATTTAAATTAAAATCAAAAATTAGTACAGGTGTCATTGTTGGTTGGTATTGTAACATCTTTTCGCTGAACAAATTACTATCACGCGGTAGGATTCAAAAACTAAAACGGGCCTAAACACTTGGGGATTTGCGCCCATTTTTTATTTTTGAGGAGCATTCAAATTCCTATTTAGGCAACGGAGCACCCACAGCAATATCACAGCGGTGATTGGTTTGTCCGTGTGGCGGATTCATTCCTTCAGCCGTAGGAGTTCCCTGGTCTTGCGTTGTTGCAGTTGAGACTGTATTAGCCTGAACAGGCGCGTTTTGTTGTGGCGTAGCAGAAGCATTTGTAGCAGCCGGGGAGTTCAAAGGAGCACCAACGGCTATATCACATCGGTGACCAGGTTGACCATGAGCTGGATTTGCGCCAGTGGCAACAGCAGTAGGATCCGTATTTTGTTGTTGCTGAGTGGTAGTTTGCGATTGGTTCTGCATTTGTCTGCCAACTTCAGTAAAAGGAACGATATTTGTCGGAGTAGTATTTTGTATGTCTACTTCCTTTTTACAAGAAATAAAAAGTAGTGACGATACAAAAAGCAGGCTAAAATAAGATTTCATAAAATAGTGATTTAGTTACTAAATCCAAATATAGGATTTTAAATAGTACTGCCCTAAATAAACAATTGATTTATGGGTTTAAATAGCTAGAGCGCCTAAAGTCAATGTGTAAAGCTGTAATTGCGTATGGTAACTGTGTTGTTTTCTACAATTAGATCTTTAATATGTCTAGTTTTTTTTCTTGATAAAATGGATTCATTTGTTTCTTTATCCAAAGAAGCCAACTCTCAAATTTTCAAATCCACAAAATATATGCTACTTTAGCATTCCATAAATTTTCTATAAAATGATTAGCGAAGCACAATTCAATAACGAGTTACAAATACTAATACAAAACGCCATTAGGGAGGATGTGGGCCCTGGAGATTATAGCTCTTTGGCTTGTATTCCGGCATCGGCCACAGGAAAAGCAAAATTATTGGTAAAAGAAGACGGTATTATTGCAGGCGTGGCTTTTGCCAAAATGATTTTTGAGTATGTAGACCCTAATTTACAAATAGAGACTTTTATTAAGGACGGAACTTCAGTAAAAAAGGGAGATGTTGTTTTTCATGTTTCGGGAAGTTCACAATCTATTTTAAAATCAGAACGTGTAGTTTTGAATTCAATGCAAAGAATGTCAGCTATAGCAACTAAAACCAAAGAATACGTTCGTTTAGTAGCAGGGCTAAATACAAAAATTCTCGATACCCGCAAAACAACACCGGGATTCAGGGCCTGTGAGAAATGGGCGGTCAAAATTGGCGGCGGCGAAAACCACCGGTATGCTTTGTACGATATGATAATGCTCAAGGACAATCATATTGATTTTGCGGGCGGAATTACCTTGGCCATTGCCAAAACCAAAGCCTACCTCAAGGAAAATAATCTGGATCTTAAAATCATTGTCGAAGCCAGAAGTTTAGCTGAAATAAAAGAAATTCTCGAAAGTGAAGGAATATCCCGGATTTTGATTGATAATTTTAATTATGAGGATACGATAAAAGCAGTAGCTTTGATTGGGGATAAATGCCGGACTGAATCTTCCGGAAATATAAATGAAAATACCATTCGCAAGTATGCAGAATGTGGAGTAGATTATATTTCGTCAGGTTCCTTGACGCATTCCGTTTACAACATGGATTTGAGTTTAAAAGCAATATGAGTAAAGAGATAGAGGTTAAGCTCGAAAAAATCCCGATAATTCGCAATCTGGTTCATGTGCTAAAAAAGATCAAGCTTCCTTGGCTAGAAGGCTTGTCCTTATACGATTTGTTAGAACTTTACGGACTTGGGATTGTGGAGAGTGCGGTAACCTATCATGCCAGTGCAATTGCATTTAGTTTTTTCATGGCCTTATTTCCTTTTGCGCTGTTCATCTTAAATCTTATTCCTTACATACCTATTGAAGGTTTTCAGAATGATTTTCTTCAATTTGTAAAGGATGGAGTTCCGCCCAATACCTATGATGCTATTTATAAAATCATCAATGATATTCTTAATAACAGCCACTCAGGATTAGTTTCCTATGGGTTTTTGCTCTCCATTTTATTAATGGCAAATGGATTAAATGGAATTCTGGGAGGTTTTGAATCTTCCCGACACGTCCTGATCAAACGAGGGTTTATCCGTCAGTATTTAGTCGCATTAGGAATGTCATTATTGCTGTCTTTACTTTTAATTGTAACGGTTGCAATAATTGTTGTTTTTGAGGTATTTATACAGAAAACAGTATTTAGCGATCAGCTGCAACTAATTATTTTAGGACGCTATGCATTCGTGATTTTGATGATTTTAGCTACTACTTCTATACTTTTTAAGTTTGGAACTAAGTATTATAAAAACAGAGCTTTTATCTCTATTGGCTCTGTATTTACAACAATATTGATTCTGCTGGATTCATACGGTTTTGGAATTTGGGTCACAAAATTTTCACAATACAATGAATTATATGGCTCAATAGGAACATTATTGGTTTTGATGTTTTATATTTGGATCAACTGCATGATATTACTGTTGGGTTTTGAATTGAATGCCACAGTAAATAAACTGAAAGCAAAAAAAATATAATTTTTAAACCAAAATAGTCTCAAAATCAAGGGTTATTTCCTGCTATTAGTTTCTTGCCATGACAGGATTTTCAAGGCTATCAGGGCTCTAAAAAGAAAAAGATGAAAAATACAATTACAATTCTGGTATTATTTATTTCGATGGCGTTTTATGGACAAACGCATAGCGTTATCGGAAAATGGAAAACCATTGATGACGAAACAGGCAAAGCCAAATCAATAGTCGAAATCTACGAACGTTCCGGTAAAATTTACGGAAAAATCGTTGACATATTAGATACCGAAAAGAAAAAAAGTGTATGTACAGCATGTTCCGGTGATGAAAAAAATAAGCCTATTATGGGGCTTGTGATTATCAAAGGCCTTACTAAAGATGGTAAAGAATACAATTCAGGAAAAATTTTGGATCCAACTACGGGGAAGCTCTACAAATGTTCTTTGGTTTTGAATGGTACTGATAAACTGAACGTTCGAGGATATATTGGTGTGGCCTTATTTGGAAGAACACAAACTTGGAACAGAGTAAAATAAGTGTGAAATTAGGAGTTATGGGTTCAAAGTAAAAATTCAACACATCACTCAAATTGATAACTCATAATTGATTATAAATGTATTTTGCAGAAGTAATTTTACCTCTTTCCTTAGCTAAAACATTCACGTATAGCGTTTCCGAAACGGAGTTTTTATACATCAAAAAAGGAATGCGGGTAGCTGTTCCTTTTGGGAAAAGTAAAATTTTTACGGCTTTAGTTATTGAAACTCATCAAAACAAACCAGAGTTGTATGATGCGAAGGAAATCCATCAAATTCTGGATGAAAAGCCCATCGTAACTGAAATCCAGATTGCACATTGGCAGTGGATCGCTTCCTATTATATGTGTGCCATTGGAGATGTGTATCGTGGTGCCATGCCAAGTGCTCTTTTGCTGGAAAGCGAAACCCTGATTTCTCAAAAAACGAATTTATTTGTGGATACCAATCTTCTTTCGGATGATGAGTTCCTGGTTTACGAAGCTTTGCAACAGCAGAATTCGCTAAAAATTCAAGATATTATTGCTATTTTAAACAAGAAAAATATCTTTCCTGTTATTCAAAAACTAGTTGATAAGAACATCTTGGTGCTTCAGGAAGAAATACAGGAAAGCTACAAACCTAAATTAGTTCGCTACGTGCGGCTGCACCCTAAATACGAATCCAATCAAGGCTTAAGCGAATTACTTGAGACGCTGAAAAATGCCAACAAACAAAAGGAAGTTGTAATGCACTATTTTCAATTGAGCGCAACGCAAAAGTCCCAAGGCGAGGCTGAAAGGAACGGAGCTAAACCCATTACCGTAAAAAAATTAGTGGAGCAAGCTAATTCTTCTTCGGCAATTGTTAAAGCTTTAATCGAGAAAGAAATATTCGAAGATTATTTTTTGCAGGAAGACAGAGTACATTTCAACGGAAAAATTCGTGACGAAGAATTACAGTTGAGTCAGGCACAACAAGCTGCTTTCGAAGAAATTAAAGATCGTTTTATTCTAAAAGAAGTCTGTTTATTACACGGAGTAACATCCAGTGGAAAAACGGAAATTTACATCAAACTCATCGAAGAATATTTGGCAACGGGAAAACAAATCCTGTATTTACTGCCTGAAATTGCCTTGACGACTCAATTAGTAGGTCGATTAAGAAGTTATTTTGGAAATAAAGTAGCGGTGTTTCATTCGAAATACAGCAATAATGAACGGATTGAGGTGTGGAATCAAGTTTTGCAAAATTCTGAGAAAGCGCAAGTGGTAATTGGAGCGAGGTCCGCTTTGTTTTTGCCTTTTCATAATTTAGGGTTCATAATTGTAGATGAAGAACACGAGCAAACCTTCAAGCAGGCAGATCCGGCTCCGCGGTATCACGCCCGGGATGCGGCTATAGTTTTAGCACATTCCCACAAGGCAAAAGTGCTTTTGGGTTCGGCTACGCCAAGTATAGAAACGTATTTTAATGCCAAATCAGATAAATTTGGTCTGGTCGAAATTTCGGAACGTTTCGGGAATGTCAGGATGCCCAATATTGAATTGGTGGATTTGAAAGACAAATACTTTCGAAAAAAAATGACAGGACATTTTAGTGACGTTTTAATTGAAGAAATTACAAACGCGTTGTCTTTAGGAGAGCAAGTGATTTTGTTTCAAAACCGCAGAGGATATTCTCCTGTAATTGAATGTATCACTTGCGGTCATGTACCTCAATGCCAACAGTGCGACGTAAGTTTGACTTATCACAAGCATAAAAACCAGTTGCGTTGTCATTATTGTGGATACACCATGGCTAAACCTACACATTGTCACGAATGTTCTAGTGTTGATTTGACTACAAAAGGCTTTGGAACCGAACAAATTGAACAAGAATTACTGTCTATTTTTCCAAATTCAAAAATAGGGAGAATGGATCAGGATACGACCCGAGGAAAATTTGGTTTCGAAAAAATCATTGATAGTTTTAAGAACAGAGAAATGGACATATTAGTAGGAACCCAAATGCTGGCCAAAGGGTTGGATTTTGACAACGTGAGTTTAGTAGGAATAATGAATGCGGATAATATGTTATATCATCCTGATTTTAGAGCTTTTGAGAGAAGTTTTCAGATGATGACTCAAGTTGCCGGTAGAGCAGGACGTTCTCAAAAACAAGGGAAAGTGATCATACAAACCTACAATCCCAATCACAATACAATACAACAAGTGACTAAGAACGATTATTTTGGAATGTATAACGAACAATTGTATGACCGACAAATTTATAAATATCCACCGTATTTCAGGCTTATAAAACTAACGCTAAAACAACGTGATTTTGATAAGTTAAAGGAAGGTGCTATGTGGCTGTATCAAGTGATAAGTCAAAACTTAAATATGCCAGTATTGGGTCCGGAAGAACCAGCTATCAGCAGGATTAGAAACGAATACATTCGTATGATTATTATCAAAATACCTCAAAATGTGTCTATTGGGAACACAAAAAAAACGATTCAGAAAATGCTAAATAGTTTTGAGGCTGTTGCTCAGTTCAGAGCTATAAAAGTAACTTCAAATGTAGATTTTTATTGATAAATGGAAATTAAGAAAAGGAAAGGGCTCGTACTAAATCTTCTTTTTTGTGTCGGCTTAAAGGAATTTTTGTCATCCCAATTTCGGCATATTTGCTATTGAAGCGCTCTACTTTATCGATATTAATAATATAGGACTTATGAACTCTGATAAATTTATCTTTTGACAGATCATTTTCAAAAGATTTCATTGTAGAGAGTACCAGATTAGTGTCCTCTTCAGTAACGACTCTGACATAATCTCCAAAGGCTTCAATCCATTTTATTTTAGAAGTGAAAATTTTCAATTTTTTCAAATTACTTTTAATGAAAATATGCTCGCCTTCATTTTCTTTATTTTCTTTTTTAAGTAAATGAAAATCAATAGCTCTTTTTACAGAGGCGTTAAATCGATCAATTGCGATTGGTTTTTGAAGGTAGTCTGTTGCGTCATAATCAAACGCTTTCATGGCGTATTCTGCCTTGGAAGTAATGAAAATAATTTGGGGTTTTACTTTTAAGCCATCTAGAAAATCAAAACCACTGATGACAGGCATTTCTATGTCTAGAAATATTAAGTCTACATTGTGAATAGCCATGCAACTTTTTGCTTCTATAGCGTTAGAAAAATCCCCTATTAGGTGTAAATTTTGATTATTATTAACTAACTTTGCAATAATTATCCTCTGGATAGAACTATCATCAACTACAACACAGTTTAGTTTCATAAAATTTCAGTATTAGATATGGTTAAGTAAATTTACTACTTTTTTATTTAGAAATAAAAATAATATCATCGATTTTTTTAAATTTAGAGCAAAAAAACGAAATAAGGTTTGTGAGATAAGAAATATTGATTACTTTTGCACCCAAATAACAAATAAATATATATTTATGAATCATTATGAAACTGTTTTCATTTTAAATCCCGTTTTATCTGAAGTTCAGGTAAAGGAAACAGTAAGCAAATTTGAAGATTTTCTTACTAGTAGAGGAGCAGAAATGGTGTCGAAAGAAGACTGGGGCCTTAAAAAAATGGCGTACGAAATTCAAAACAAAAAAAGTGGTTTTTACCATTTATTCGAATTCAAAGTAGCAGGAGAAGTCCTTATTGCTTTTGAAACTGAATTTAGACGTGATGAAAGAGTAATGCGTTTCTTGACTGTAAGTCTTGACAAACACGCTATTTCTTGGGCTGAAAGAAGAAGAACTAAATTAAAATCTACAAAAGCTTAATTATTATGGCTACACTACAACAATCGGCTTCAGGAAAAAAAGACGGAGATATCAGATATCTTACGCCTTTAAATATAGAAACAAACAAAACTAAAAAGTATTGTCGTTTCAAAAAATCAGGTATCAAATATATTGATTATAAAGATGCTGATTTCTTATTGAAATTTGTTAATGAGCAAGGAAAAATACTTCCTCGTCGTTTAACAGGAACTTCATTGAAGTACCAAAGAAAAGTGTCTGTTGCTGTAAAAAGAGCACGTCACTTAGCATTAATGCCATATGTGGCTGATTTACTAAAATAATAAAAAATTAACAGTTGTTGGTTTTCTGAAATACGAAACCTAACTTCTATATAAAAGGACAACAACATGGAACTTATTTTAAGACAAGACGTTCAAAATTTAGGATTTAAAGATGATATCGTTTCTGTAAAAAACGGATACGGACGTAATTTTCTAATTCCACAAGGACACGCTCATTTAGCAACATCTTCTGCAAAGAAAGTATTAGCTGAAAACCTAAAACAAAGAGCTCATAAAGAAGCTAAAGTAGTTAATGATGCAAAAACATTGGCTGAAGCATTGAAAGCTATCGAAATTAAAATCTTTGCAAAAGCAGGTGGTGAAAAATTATTCGGTTCAATCACGAATATTGATATCGCTGAAGCTTTAGCTAAAGGTGGACAACAAATTGATAGAAAATTCATCACAAGCGGAATTGTTAAACGTACTGGTAAATATACTGCCAACGTTCGTTTGCACAGAGATGTAATAGTTGAATTGGATTATGAAATTGTTGCTGAAAAAGCATAAATTTGTTAACATATTGTTAATAAATTATTAAAATCACTCTTAGGAGTGATTTTTTTTTTGTTTATTTTTGCACCCAAAATAACACATTTACACAAATGAAAAAAATCATTACTTTATTATTAATTTTATGTAGTTTCAGTGCTGTCATTGGGCAAACTACAACTTCTAGCATCAAAGGGATTGTGCGAGGTTCAGGCAATGAGACGCTTCCTGGAGCGACGGTTCAGGCAATACATATTCCAACAGGTTCTAAGTATTCTGCGTTATCTAATGCGGATGGAAGAATCAGTATGTTGAATATGAGAATTGGTGGTCCTTACAAAATTGTCGTATCCTATGTAGGATATAGAAGTGAAGAATATAATGATGTTTACCTTGATTTAGGTAAAGTATTCAGTTTAGATGTTGTCTTGAAAGATGAAAGTCAGAAATTAGCGGAAGTAAAAGTAGTTAGTTCTAAAAATAGAGTTTTTCAAAGTGGAAGAACTGGTGCAGAAACCACTATCGGTAGAAGAGAATTATCAGCGCTGCCTTCAATTTCTAGATCAGCTGATGATTTTACCCGTTTAGAACCAACAGCAAGTGGAGGCTCTTTTGGAGGTAGAAACGATCAATACAATAGTTACTCGCTTAATGGTGCAGTTTTTAATAATCCTTTTGGATTAGATGCAGCAACTCCGGGTGGACAAACTGGCTCTCAGCCTATTTCATTGGATGCAATCGAACAAATTCAAGTTGCCACTGCTCCTTATGATGTTACATTATCTGGTTTTACTGGAGCTTCTGTAAATGCAGTCACTAAATCAGGGTCAAATGAATTCCATGGTACCGCCTATAGTTTTTATAGAAATCAGGATATGACAGGTAATAAAATTAAAGGAGAAAAAATATTTGTGCCCTCATTAGAGCAAACACAAACCGGTTTTAGTCTTGGTGGTCCAATTGTTAAAAACAAATTGTTTTTCTTTACCAATTTTGAAATTGATAAAAGAAGCGATTCAGGATCAAATTTTGTTGCTAATGATGGAAATGGAACTACTGGAGTGAATGAATCCAGAGTATTAGAAACTGATTTAATGCATGTATCTACTGAGTTAGGAAAGCTAGGTTATAATACGGGAGCTTATCAAGGATTTACACATAATTCTAATTCAAGTAAAGGAATTGTAAAGTTGGATTGGAATATTAATGACAACCATAAACTAGCTGTTATTTATAATTTTTTAGATGCTTCAAAAGATAAGCCTGCACATCCTACCGCTATTATTCGTAGAGGAATTGATGTAAATACGTTACAATTTGAAAATTCAGGGTATCAAATTAACAACCAAATTAGCTCTTTTTTAGTAGAATTAAATTCTAAATTTAGTGAGACGGTTTCTAATAAATTACAAGCAGGTTATACTCATTTTAATGATTTTAGAAATCCTTTTTCTACTCCTGCGCCTGTAATTACAATTACTAAAGATGGTTCGCCTTACATTATAGCAGGTCATGAGCCTTTCTCTATCAATAATAAATTAGATCAAAAAGTAATTCAAATTACTGATAATTTAAATATTGTCAGAGGAAATCATACCTATACAGTAGGCTTCTCATTCGAAAAGTTCATTTTCAAAAATTCATTTAACCTAAAAGGGTATGGTTTTGATGTTTTTGGAAGTACAAATATGGCAGGTTTTGATGCGAATATTGCAAATGGTTATTACAGCACTGCAATAAAAAACGCACAAACAACTTTTGATACAAAAAATGCATTGAAAGACGGTGTTGATGGGGGTTGGAATTTAGCTGAAACGACAGTAGGACAATTAGCTTTTTACGTTCAGGATGAATGGAATATCAGTGATAATTTTAAATTAATCTATGGATTAAGAGCTGATAAACCATTGTATTTCAATACATCTGAATTAGCTCAAAAATTTATTGACACAGATAATTCAGAAGGATATTTGCCAAATATTGATTATTACAACCCAGCTGATGGAAGTGTAAAGAATTTTGATTCAACTAAATTACCTAATAATAATTTACTTTGGTCGCCAAGAGTTGGCTTCAATTGGGATATTAATGGAGATAAAAAACAACAGTTACGCGGTGGTACTGGAATCTTTACCGGTAAGCTTCCTTTTGTATGGATTGGAAATCAAGTAGGTGGTATAGACCCATTTTTCTATCAAGTAGTAGACGAAGATTTTAAATTTCCACAGGTTTGGAGAACGAGTTTAGGATTTGATCACAAATTCGAAAATGATTATATTGTAACCATAGACATGTCTTATAATAAAGATTTAAATGGGGTTCATATACAAAATTGGGGATTAAAAAGACCAACAAGTCAATTGACAGGTGTTGATAATAGAGCAATATACGGTAGTGCGGATTATGGTACTTGGACAGATTATGGTTTTCCGGCGAGAACTAATGGATATGTATTGACGAATACCAATAAAGGAAGTGCATTCAACTCTTCTGTCAAAGTACAAAAGACTTTTGACAATGGATTGTTCGCAAGTTTAGCTTACAACTATTTGAAGTCACAGGATGTTAATTCTATTGAAGCAGAAATTACGGGTGATGCTTTTAGATTTAATCCAGCATTAGGAAATGTGAATGATGCAGTTTTATCTGATTCTAAGTATGGCGATACGCACCGTTTTATAGGCGTAGCTTCAAAAAAATGGAAGTATGGTACTAATGACAAATGGGCCACTACTGTATCGACTTTCTTTGAATACGCACAAGGAGGCCGTTTTAATTATACGTATGGTGGAGATATTAACAATGATGGGGCAACTGGAAATGATTTAATTTATATACCAACTTCAGCCGAAATAAGTACTATGCTATTTACAGGAGGAGTTAGTCAAGGTGCCGCATTTGATGCCTTTATCAAGCAGGATAACTATTTGAGTGATAGAAGAGGTCAGTACGCAGCGCGTTATGGTGCGCTGTCTCCATGGAGAGGAAAATGGGATTTTAAAATAATGCAAGATTATAATTTTAAAATTTCTTCAGCTTCTAATAAAACGAATACCATTCAATTTAGTATTGATGTACTGAACTTGGGTAATTTGATTAATTCGGATTGGGGATTGGTTCAAGTACCAACAAGTGTACAGCCAATTGGAGTATCTGTTGATAAAACTACAAAAATACCAACCTATACTTTTAACGGTACTCAAACCAAAACCTTCAACTATGATGCAAGTTTATTATCAAGATGGCAGGCACAGTTTGGAATTAGATATATTTTCTAAAAAAAGATAAAAATATAGATTAAATTTGCCCTCTCGTTTGAGAGGGCTTTTTTTGTTTTATAAATTCAAAAAACAGCTAAAAAACAAAAGTTAAATATTAAAACGCAATAATGAAATACTCAAGATTAACAAAAGAACAATTTGAGAAATTGAATCAGGAATTCAGTACTTTTTTAGCAACGCAGACTATCGATAAAGCCGAGTGGGATAAAATAAAAGCAGAAAAACCGGAAGTTGCCGAACAAGAATTAGATGTGTTTTCTGATTTGGTTTGGGAAGGAGTACTTTCAAAAGCAACCTACTTAGAACATTTTTCTAAAAATCATATTTTCCTTTTTCATTGTTTTGATACTCATGTGCAATCAATTGTCTTGAAATCTTTAGTTCCAGAAACTGATTTCTTGACCAAACAAGGATTGCAATGGCTTAGCGATAATATGTTTACGGATACTATTGAAATGAAAGTGGGTAAAAAAGAGTTTACAGAAGAACGAAATTCTTCAATTTTTGAATTAATACAGCAAGGTTCGTTTTTGAGTGATGGTCTATTGTACCAACAAATAAATACTATTATAGCATCGTAATTGTATTGCTATTTATTTTTAATTGGTTATTTTAGTACACTTTTTCAAAACTAAAATGGCCAATTTATTTTCTATGGATATTCAGAATACAATTCAAAAATTAAGGGAGGAATTAAATCAGCACAACTATAATTATTATGTGTTAGATAATGCAATAATTTCTGATTATGACTTTGATTTGAAATTAAAAAAACTACAAGAACTTGAAGGCCAGTATCCGGAATATTTTGATGAGAATTCACCTTCGCAACGAGTTGGGGGAACAATAACAAAAAACTTCCAAACCGTTCCGCATGAATATAGAATGTATTCTTTGGATAATTCCTATTCCAAAGAAGAATTAATCGATTGGGAAAAACGTGTTCAGAAGGTTTTAGGAGATGTTCCATTAGAATATACTTGTGAACTAAAATACGATGGAGCTTCTATCAGTATTACGTATGAAAACGGAAAATTAAAACGTGCTGTTACGCGTGGCGATGGTTTTCAAGGGGACGATGTGACTAATAATATTAAAACCATAAAATCAATTCCGCTTAAGTTGAAAGGAAATTTCCCTGCGACATTTGATATTCGCGGTGAAATCATTTTGCCCTTTGCCGGTTTCGAAAAAATGAATCAGGAACTAATAGAAATTGGAGAAACTCCCTATTCAAATCCTCGAAATACGGCTTCAGGAAGTCTAAAATTGCAAGATAGTGCTGAAGTGGCAAAACGACCTTTGGATTGTTTGTTGTATTTTTTAATTGGCAATAATTTGCCTTTTAAATCGCAATTTGAAGGATTAGAAACGGCAAGAAATTGGGGTTTTAAAGCACCCAAAGAAGCAAAATTAGCTCATAATCTAGAAGAAGTTTTTGAATTCATTAATCATTGGGACACTCATAGACATACTCTTCCTTATGAAACGGATGGCGTAGTAGTTAAAATAAATTCTTTTCATTATCAAGAGGAACTGGGTTTTACTGCTAAATCGCCTCGTTGGGCCATCGCTTATAAATTCAAATCAGAACAAGTTTCAACAAAATTAAATTCTATTTCGTATCAGGTAGGACGCACTGGTTCTATAACTCCCGTGGCTAACCTTGAACCCGTTCAATTAGCTGGAACCATTGTAAAAAGGGCTTCTTTACACAATGCAGATCAAATAGAAAAGCTAGATATTCGTGAAGGAGATACTGTTTTTGTAGAAAAAGGAGGAGAGATTATTCCCAAAATTATAGCAGTCGATTTAACAAAACGATCCGATGTCTCGGAGCCTACAAAATACATCACGCATTGCCCGGAATGCAATACAAAATTAGTGAGAAGTGAAGGTGAAGCCAATCATTATTGTCCAAATTTTTATGGTTGCCCACCGCAGATCATTGGAAGAATTCAGCATTTTATTTCTAGAAAAGCCATGGATATTGAAGGTCTTGGCGGAGAAACGATAGCTTTACTTTTTAATAATGGATTAGTGCATAATTATGCCGATTTGTATGAATTGACGGTAGATCAGATTTTACCATTGGAGCGAATGGCACAAAAATCGGCTGAAAATTTAGTGAATGGTGTTGCTAATTCGAAAAATATTCCTTTCGAACGCGTTTTGTTCGCACTTGGAATTCGCTTTGTAGGAGAAACAGTAGCGAAGAAATTGGCTAAACATTATAAAAACATTGATACCTTGGGTCAGGCGACTTTGATGGATTTGATTTTAGTGGATGAAATTGGAGACCGAATTGCACAAAGCGTAATTGATTTTTTCGAAAATCAAGAAAATAGAAGTATCATTGAGAGATTAAAAAAACATGGCGTACAATTTGAAATTTTTGAAAAAATAAATCCAAATGCCACGGATAAACTTTCAGGAAAGACTTTTGTAGTTTCAGGAGTTTTTGAGAAATTTTCCAGAGACGATTTGAAAAAAGCAATTGAAGATAATGGAGGCAAAATAGGGAATTCTATTTCAGCAAAAACGGATTATGTTGTAGCTGGAGACAATATGGGGCCTGCTAAATTAGATAAAGCCAATAAACTAAATGTCCCAATAATTTCCGAAGATGATTTTATCAATTTAATTCATAGTTCTACTGCAGAGACTGATTAAAAATATATTTTTTTGCCAGAATATTAATTGTCTGTTTTTTGATGTATTGTTTGAAATTCTTGTAAAGGTGTTTTTACATAGTAATGTTCTATGTTATTAAACAATTGGTCTTATTTATAGCACGCTAATCTGTTTTTATAAATTTGGAATTAATGCCCAAAGTTTAAATCCGGACTTAAAAATAAACAATGAACAGAATAACGGTTGGTTTTGTTAAAAAAATAATTGGTATAAAATGGTTTAATTTCATCGAAAAAATCGATTACAGTTACACTATGATCGATTTTCCTTCAAAAGCTTTTGCTTTATTGTTATCCAAATAAAAATCAATTCGTCCCAAATTTATACCGTAGCAACCTACCTGGTTTACTAAAACGTCTTTGCCTACAAGATTTTTTATAACCGTTGGTTTGTCCAGAAAAGTATGGGTATGTCCACCAATAATCAAATCTATATCCTGAGTCAGCTCGGCCAATTTTAAATCAGATATTTTGCCAGGTTCGTCTCTGTATTTATACCCTAAATGAGACAAACAAATTATGATATCACATTGCTGTTCTTTCTTTAAAATCCGAACCATATCTTGAGCCGTTTCAATCGGATCATTGTACACCGTTTCCTTATACATTGCCTTGTCTACTAAGCCAGCAAGCTCTATCCCGAGTCCAAAAACACCTACTTTTATTCCGTTTTTGTTGAATATTTTATAGGGTTTTACAAAACCATCCATCACTGTGTTTTTAAAATCATAATTGGCAGATAGGAACTCAAATTTAGCGTGTGGCATTTGCGCATGCAAACCTTCTACACCATTGTCAAAATCATGATTCCCTATTGCAGAAGCGTCGTATTCCATCATGCTCATCAATTTGAATTCTAATTCACCTCCGTAATAATTAAAATAAGGGGTTCCCTGAAAAATATCGCCTGCATCCAGCAATAATACATTTGGATTTTCTTTCCGAATCGTTTCAATCAAAGCGGCTCTTCGGGCCACACCACCCATATTAGCATTTCTGGGATGATCTGCTGGGAAAGGATCAATATAACTGTGTACATCATTGGTGTGTAAAATTGTTAGTTGTTTGGTTTTAGACCACTCAAAACTGCTCAAGGATACACCTAAACCTAATAAAGCTGATCCAGCAGCTGTTTTCTCAATAAATTCTCTTCTTTTCATTTTATATTTTTTTGGAGCTATTTCCCGCTTTTCGTTGCAATCTTTTTTATCGTTAAAAAACGATAAAAAAGGATTTTCACTTTAATCGGGGCTATGCTTTATGTTTTCAAAATTACTTTGGATTGTTTATTACCCTTTTTTATTCAACCGTAATCCGAACATCATTTATCACAGGAATAGTATCCACTTCTTTAAAATAATCAATCAGTATATTTCGTAGTTTGTACTCTAAATCAAATTTTTGAACTCCTTTTTTAAAGAAATTCATATTGTCACCACCATTTGATAAATAATCATTGGTTCCTACATAATAAATAGTTTCTTGCTGAACAGGGTTTCCTTGAACCAATATATTTTTTGGAAGATTGTTTTTGTCAATAGTAAAGGTTAATCCAGCTAATGGATGCGGTTTTTTTTCAGCAATAAGATAGGAAACGATTTCAAGGATTTGTTCTCCTTTTAGCGCAATAACGACCAGACTGTTTTCAAAAGGCATAATTTCAAAAGCCGTTCGGGCGGTGACATTCCCTTTTGGAAGTATAGAGCGAATCCCTCCGCTATTCAGCAAACAAATGTCGATATTCTTTTTTTCTCTAGCTTGAAACACAACATTACCTCGTTTTAACGTGACATCGGCCATCAGATTACCAATTGTAGTTTGCCATTTTCCAGAACTCTTGTCTAATGTTTCCGGACAATACGCAAGGACACTATCTAAATCTTTATTGATGTGTTCCCGATACGGTTTGATGAAATTTTCAATTTGCAGGGCTTGTTTTCCTATGGGGTCTGTAGTAGAGACTTGATTTTCTTTTTCAGTGACAGGAATTCGTTTTCCTTCAATTTTAGTAACATAGTAATTTTGTTTGCTGCACGAAGCAACAAATAAAAATGTTAAGAATATAACAAAAAGTTTAGAAACGTCGTTATACTTTTTTAGATTTACCATTTTAAATGCAACTTAATTAATTAATTTTGTAATCAAGTAAAAGTACTATGTTTTTAAATTATATAAAGAATTTTTTTGTAAAAAAAACATTAAAAAACAGCTTTCAGAATTTAAAAAGTAATGGATCTGTGGCTGGTGTGCAAACAATTGGTTTAGTCGTTGATACTACTGGTTTTGCTGAGACTGAATTGCTGGTAAAGGAAATTTTATCCTATGGAATTTTGCCTGAAAACATCAAAATTATTGTTTATAACGATAAATTAAAACAAATTAGCGAAAAAAAATATCCTATATTTAGTGCTCGAGATCTCAATTGGAAAGGACAAATTGCATCCACGGAGGTTAATGCTTTTAGCAATGAAAAATTCGATTTATTAATAAGCTATTACGATATAGAAAAAGCAATTTTATTGCAAGTTACCCATAATTCAAAAGCACAATTCAAGGTTGGTTTTTCATCCATAGACCAAAGATTAAATCATTTCATGATTAAAACAGAGGTTAATAGTTACCGTATTTTTTCAAGTGAGTTATTCAAATATTTAAAATTATTAAACAAAATATAAAATAATATGCAATTATTAATAGGAACAGGTGTTGCTCTTGTAACTCCTTTTAAACAAGATTTTTCAATAGATACCGAAGCTTTAAAAAGAATTGTACATTTTTCTATCGATGGAGGAATTGAATATTTGGTAGTATTGGGTACCACTGCAGAAAATGCAACTTTGTCTCCAGAGGAAAAAGAATTGGTCATCCGTACTGTAATCGAAGCTAATAATGGCACTTTGCCCTTAGTGCTTGGAGTAGGAGGTAATAATACCTTAAAAGTTGTTGAAGAGTTAAAAACAAGAGATTTAACTGCGTTTACGGCAATACTTTCCGTTTCTCCGTACTATAACAAACCTACTCAGGAAGGGATTTACCAGCATTTCAAGGCTGTTGCTGAAGCCTCTCCCATTCCAGTGATTTTATATAATGTTCCGGGAAGAACGGCAAGTAATATGTTGCCTTCGACTGTTTTGCGTTTGGCAAATGATTTCGAAAATATCGTAGCCATAAAGGAAGCAGCAGGAGATCTTGTTCAGGCAATGCAATTATTGAAAAACAAACCAAAAGATTTTCTTGTAATTTCTGGTGATGATATGATAGCTTTACCAATGGTTTTAGCAGGTGGAGCAGGTGTGATATCAGTTATTGGTCAAGGTTTCCCTAAAGAATTTTCTGAAATGATTCGATTGGGCTTAAACAGAAAGACAGATGAAGCGTTCAAAACACAGTATCTTTTATCAGATTGTATTGACATGATTTTTGAGCAGGGAAATCCAGCAGGAATTAAACAAGTCTTTCTGTCACTAGGGATTTCTGAAAATACAGTGCGTTTGCCACTGGTAAAAGTAGATGATTCACTAGCAAATAGAATTGATCAGTTTGTAAAAAAAATGAATAAATAAGGATGAAAAAGTAGCATTTTTTTAAACAAAAAATATATTTTGAAGTCGCTAAATTAATAACTAAATTTGCCACCGAAACTTCGGTATGATTTGCTAGGTTGTTTCAGCCAAAGGAATCATGAAAAAAGTAAAAAAATGAAATCAAAGATTCACGAAATCTAAAAAACAATATTAAATGTTGAGTAAAAAAATAATATCTCTATTGCTTCTTGTAGTTTTTTTTAGTTCTTGTAACGAATACCAAAGAGCACTAAAAACCGAAGATGTAGCTGTCAAGTTTGAAATGGCGACTAAATTATACGATACAGGAAAATTTTCTAAAGCAATTCGTATTTTTGAGCAGATTGGCCCAGCATACAGAGGAAAGCCTCAAGCAGAAAAATTGTTTTATATGTTTGCGCAATCCTATTACAAGACAAAGCAATATTATTTAGCAGGATATCAATTTGAAAGCTTTGTTTCAGGATATCCTAAAAGTGAAAAAATACAAGAAGCAGCTTATTTAGGGGCAAAAAGTTACTCGATGCTTTCTCCTTCTTATAGTCTAGATCAAACGGACACGAACAAAGCATTGGATAAATTACAACTGTTTATTGATAGTTATCCAAACTCAGAATATCTGGCTGATGCCAATGCTTCCGTTAAAATGCTTAGCGAGAAAATACAAAAAAAAGTCTTTGAAAATGCTAAAGGATACCATACGATTTCTGATTTTAAATCAGCGATAATTGCTTTAGATAATTTTGTTGCAGATTATCCAGGAACACCACTAAAAGAGGACGCATTGTTTTTTAAATTAGATTCAGCTTACCAACTGGCAATAAATAGTGTTCCTGCAAAAATGGAAGAACGTTTGAATGTTGCAAAAACAGCGCAAGCAAATTTGATAAAATTTAATGCTGAAACGAAATATATAAAAGTAGCGAACCAAATGTTAGCTCAAATAGAAAAAGATTTACAAAAATTTACTAAATAAATAAAGTCATGGATTTAAAAAAGACGAATGCTCCAGTAAATACAATAACATATAATAAAACTGTTATTGAAGAACCTACTGGTAATGTGTATGAAGCAATAACCATTATGGCTAAAAGAGCAAACCAAATCAATTCAGAAATTAAAAAAGAATTGACAGAGAAATTAGAAGAGTTTGCAACATATAATGACAGTCTTGAAGAAGTTTTTGAAAACAAAGAACAAATTGAGGTTTCAAAATTTTACGAAAAACTGCCTAAACCACACGCTTTAGCAGTTCAAGAATGGTTAGATGGTAAAATTTACCACAGAGACTCTAATAAATAATAAATGCTATGTCAGTTTTAAACGGTAAGAAAATTTTACTAGGAATTTCTGGTGGAATTGCAGCCTATAAAACCGCTTCATTAGTACGACTTTTCATAAAAGCAGGTGCACATGTCCAAGTGATAATGACACCTGCTTCTAAGGATTTTGTAACCCCTCTTACATTATCTACGTTATCCAAAAATCCGGTTTATTCTAGTTTTTATAACCAAGACAATGAAGATGAAAAATGGAACAATCATGTTGAATTGGCACTTTGGGCTGATTTGATGATTATTGCGCCAGCTACAGCAAATACATTGTCTAAAATGACAAATGGTATTTGTGATAATCTATTGATTGCAGCCTATTTATCCGCAAAATGTCCCGTGTATTTTGCTCCTGCAATGGATTTAGATATGTACAAACATCCTTCAACTATTGCTAATTTTTCCTCTTTGACACAATTTGGTAATACAATAATTCCTGCCGAAACAGGCGAATTGGCAAGTGGATTGTCCGGAGAAGGCAGAATGGCGGAACCAGAGAATATAGTGGCTTTTATTGAGGCGGATTTAAACAATAAATTACCTCTTAAAGGAAAAAAAATATTAATTACTGCTGGTCCTACTTATGAAGCAATCGATCCCGTGCGTTTTATAGGAAATCATTCTTCAGGTAAAATGGGTTTTGATATAGCAATTAGCGCTGCTAATCTAGGTGCTTCAGTATTTTTAGTAAGTGGACCAACGCTTTTTACAGTTTCAAATCCCTTGATTGAAGTTATTAATGTAGTCTCTGCCGAAGAGATGTATCTAGCCTGCCACCAGAGGTACGGTGATGTAGATGTCGCCATTGCAGCAGCAGCAGTTGCGGATTATAAGCCCAAGAATGTAGCTAAACAAAAAATTAAAAAGGCAGCTGATAATTTTGTAATTGAACTCGAGAAAACCAAGGATATTTTAGCTTCTTTGGGAACGCTGAAGAAAAATCAGTTTCTGATTGGTTTTGCTTTAGAAACAGAAAATGAAATCGAAAATGCAAAGCTGAAAATTCAGAAAAAAAACTTAGATTTGATCGTTTTGAATTCCCTTCAAGATCAGGGTGCCGGTTTTGGAAAACCAACGAATAAAGTTACTTTTATAGACCAGTTTTTTAATCTTGAACCAATGGAATTAAAATCGAAAGAGGCTGTTGCGGATGATATACTAAATAAAGTAATAGCGCATTTTGAAAAACTAAGGTAGTACATGACACTCTATGAGGTAATAACGGTTGTGATTTATGGTGACAGATAAAAAAACAGAAATCTACAGATGAATAAAATATTTACTTTTTTGCTGCTTTTTATTTTTGGAGGTGTCCAAGCACAACAACTGAATTGTACTGTAACGGTTGATGCACAGCGATTGAGTGTTACCAATCAACAAGTTTTTAAAACCTTGCAAACCTCGATCAGTGAGTTTGTAAACAAAACAGATTGGACCGGTCAAACAGTGAAGCAAAATGAAAAAATTAATTGCTCAATTTATATTACTGTTTCTGCTAATAATTCCGATCAATTTATAGCCACCATCCAGGTACAATCATCCCGTCCGGTTTTTAATTCATCGTACACTTCACCAGTTTTAAATTATAACGACAAAGATTTTAGTTTTCGGTATACTGAGTTTGAAAATTTAATTTTTAACCCTACCAGTTTTGATTCTAATTTAGTTTCGGTTCTTTCTTTTTACAGTTATGTCATTTTAGGAATGGATGCGGATACTTTTGTGATGGAATCCGGAAATCCTTATTTTGAAACTGCTCAGAATATTTTGAATGTAGCACAACAAGGAGGATCAAAAGGATGGAGTCAGGCCGATGGAAATCAAAACCGTTATTTTTTGATAAATGATATTTTATCCCCGGCATTCAAACAAGTTCGACAAACGATGTTTGAGTACCATTCCGGATTAGATTTGATGAATCAGGATTTAAAAGAGGCTAAAGAAAAAATAAAAGGATCTTTAATTGATTTAGCTAAGTTAAATGCTTCAAGACCTAATGCGTTTTTAACCCGTGTCTTTTTTGATGCTAAATCAGATGAAATTGTAGCTGTATTTTCAGGTGGTCCTAGTATCACAATTTCAGATTTAGTTGATAATCTAAATAAAATTTCTCCTTTGAATTCTAGCAAATGGGCACTGATACACTATTAATTAGCGGCCAGATTTTAATTTAATCCCCGGTTCCAATAAAAAAACAAATAAATGATAACGTCACTTTCGATAAAAAACTATGCTTTAATAGAAAAATTGACAATCGATTTTTCAAAAGGTTTCTCAACAATCACTGGAGAAACTGGTGCAGGAAAATCAATAATTTTAGGTGCATTGGGGCTGGTTTTAGGAAAAAGAGCCGATTTGACTTCTCTAAAAAACAAAGAAGAAAAGTGTATTATTGAGGCTCATTTTGAAATTTCTAAGTATAATTTGCTTCCTTTTTTTGAAATAAATGATTTAGACTATGAAAATGACACTATAATTAGACGCGAAATCCTGCCTTCAGGAAAATCAAGAGCGTTTGTTAATGACAGCCCCGTAAATCTTCAGGAATTGCAGGAATTGAGCTTATTCTTGATTGATATTCATTCGCAACAACAAACTCAAGAACTTTCGGATGAAAATGTACAGTTTGAAATTATAGATGCTATTGCCACAAATAAAAATATAATTCTGGAGTATCAGTCGCTTTTAAAAAAATATAAATCGGATAGATCCAAATTAAATTCGTTACTGAAAAGACAAAGCGAATCTAAGAAAGAGCAGGAATACAATACTTTTTTATTGGAAGAATTGGTAGCAGCGCAATTAAAATCAGGTGAACAAGAATCTCTTGAGGCTAATTTTGAAAAATTAAATAATGTTGAAATTATCAAGGAATCTATTGATAAATCTTTGGCTATAGCCAATGAAGAACAAATGGGTGTGATGTATAATTTGAATGAAATTAAGGTTTCATTACAAAAAATTGCTGTTTTTTCATCGGATTACCAATCTTTCTTAGAAAGAATTACAAGCGTAACGATTGAATTTGAGGATGTTTTGGAAGAAATGAATCGTTGTTCTGAAAAATTGATTAATGATCCGGAACAATTGGATTTAATTAGTCAAAAGCTTCAGGTAATTTTTACCTTGCAAAAGAAACATCAGGTGTCATCTGTGGATGAACTACTTCAAATTCAGATGAATATTGAAAATTCAGTATTAGAATTAGGAAATATGGAAGAAGAGATCGCTGCACTGACGCTTTCTCTAAAGCAAAAAACCGTTGAATTAGATGTTTTTTCAACTACAATTCATACGAATAGATTGAATTCGATTCCAGTTTTATCCCAAAAGTTGATTGCGATTTTAGAAACTTTAGGGATGCCTAATGTGCGCTTTAAAATGGATGTAAAATCAACTGAAACCTATTTTCAAAACGGAAAAGATGAGCTTCAGTTTTTATTTTCGGCCAATAAAGGGACGGATTTTGGTTTGTTAAAAAAAGTAGCTTCTGGTGGAGAAATGTCAAGGATTATGCTTGCTGTTAAGGCGATATTGGCACACTATTCAAAATTACCAACATTAATTTTTGATGAAATTGACACTGGTGTTTCCGGAGAAATAGCCATAAGAATGGGGGAAATTATGAAGGAAATGAGTCAGCAAATGCAAATTTTTGCTATCACGCATTTACCCCAAATTGCGGCAAAAGGGAATGCTCATTTCAAAGTATTTAAATCGACTGTTGGCGAGGATACGCAATCTGAATTGAAATTATTAAGTAGAGAAGAAAGAGTGGTTGAAATCGCGCAAATGTTATCTGGAACAATCGTTTCCGACTCAGCCTTAAATCATGCCAAAGCCTTGTTGAACTAAAGAAATGCCTTATATTTGTCAACTTAAAAAGATAAATAAATAAAGATAAACTTAGTTATGTGTTTAATCTATTACCGATTAAACGTTTAACCAAATAAACAATAGAATTATGATTATAGAACCTAGAATGAGAGGATTTATTTGTACGACATCACACCCAAAAGGATGCGAGCAAAATGTAAAAAATCAAATAGAATACATACAATCAAAAGGCGCAATTGACGGTGCTAAAAATGTATTAGTAATTGGTGCTTCAACCGGTTTTGGTTTGGCTTCCAGAATTACAAGTGCTTTTGGTTCTAATGCAGCAACTATTGGTGTATTTTTTGAAAAAGCTCCTTCTGAAGGAAAAACAGCTTCACCAGGTTGGTACAATTCTGCAGCTTTTGAAAATGAAGCGCATAAAGCAGGTTTGTATGCAAAAAGTATCAATGGAGATGCTTTTTCGAATCAAGTAAAGCAACAAACATTAGATCTTATAAAAGCTGATTTAGGTCAAGTGGACTTAATAATCTACAGTTTAGCTTCTCCCGTTCGTATGCATCCTGTAACAGGAATATTGCATCGTTCTGTTTTGAAACCAATTGGTGGTACTTTTACCAATAAAACAGTTGATTTTCATTCTGGTAAAGTTTCTGAAATTTCAATTGAGCCTTGCACTGGTGATGATATAGAAAACACAGTCGCCGTTATGGGCGGGGAAGATTGGGAGATGTGGATTGATGCTCTAAAAGCTCAAAATCTATTAGCTCAAGGCGCTACAACTGTTGCTTATTCCTATATTGGGCCATCATTGACTGAGGCAGTGTATAGAAAAGGTACAATTGGTCGTGCCAAAGATCATCTTGAATCGACTGCATTTGCAATCACGGACAGTTTAGCAGCTATTGATGGAAAAGCATTTGTTTCTGTAAATAAGGCATTGGTTACACAAGCAAGTTCTGCAATTCCGGTTATTCCATTGTATATTTCTTTATTATATCAAATAATGAAGGAAGAAGGTATACACGAAGGATGTATTGAGCAAATTCAGCGTTTGTATCAAGAACGATTGTTTACCGGCAATGAAGTTCCTGTTGACGAAAAAGGAAGAATTAGGATTGATGATTTAGAGATGCGTCCTGATGTTCAGGAAAAAGTAGCTAAATTGTGGATGGAGGCTGTAACTGAAAATTTATCCGAAATAGGAGATTTAGTAGGATACAGAAAAGATTTTTATAATTTATTTGGTTTTGACGTGGATGGTGTAGATTACAAAGCGGATACAAACGAAGTGATAAACATTAAAAGTATTTCTTAATTATTGTACCTTAAAATAGTATTTATAAAACCATCAATTAATAGTTGATGGTTTTTTTATGGATAACCATTATATTTGTTAAAATTTTAAAGACCTAAAAACAGACTACTAATACCTCATTTTGATTTATGTTATTTTCCTTAATAATCCCAGTTTACAATCGCCCGGACGAAGTAGATGAACTTTTAGAAAGTTTGTCTCATACAACCTATAAAGAGATATTTGAAATTGTAATCGTAGAAGACGGTTCTGCTTTAGTGTGTCAGGATGTTGCTCAAAAATATGGAGACAGACTTGATATTTCCTATTATTACAAAGAGAATTCAGGACCTGGCGATTCCAGAAATTATGGAATGAAAAAAGCCAGAGGGGATTACTTTATTATTTTTGATTCGGATTGTATTATACCTGAGCAGTACTTGTCTGAAGTTGATACGGCTTTAAAGCAAAATTATGTAGACTGTTTTGGAGGACCGGACAAGGCTTTAGATAGTTTTTCAGACATCCAAAAAGCAATTAATTTTGCAATGACTTCTTTTTTAACCACAGGAGGAATTAGAGGAGGTTCTGAAAAAATCGATAAATTTCAGCCCCGAAGTTTTAACATGGGGCTGTCTCGCAAAGCTTTTGAAGCATCCAAAGGTTTTGGAAATATTCATCCAGGAGAAGATCCTGATTTGTCAATTCGTTTGTGGAACTTAGGTTTTGAAACCACACTTTTCCCACAAGCATTTGTATATCACAAACGAAGAATCGACTGGGATAAGTTTTCAACTCAGGTAAATAAATTTGGAAAAGCACGACCAATTCTTAACAGTTGGTATCCAAAATACAATAAGCTTACTTTTTTCTTTCCTTCGGTTTTCATCATTGGATTTTTCTTTTCAATTGTATTGTTGTTAATTTTTAATTTTGATTATCTGCTTCAGTTGTATTTTATTTACTTTTTGGTATTGTTCTTGGTCTCTTCTTACCAGAATAAGAGCCTTAAAATAGGTTATTTATCATTAATAGCGGTTTGGAAACAGTTTTATGGTTACGGTTTAGGTTTCATAAAATCCTATTATAAAGTTATTATTTTAAGGCAAAAACCACAAGAGGCTTTTCCAGAATTATTTTTTAAAGTGTAAGATGACAAAAATCATTGGTTTAACCGGAGGCATAGGAAGTGGCAAAACTACCCTTGCAAAATATTTTGAATCATTTGGGATTCCCGTTTATATTGCGGATGCGGAGGCCAGAAAAATGATGGAATCTGCTGTGATTTTAAAAGCCATAAAAAACGAATTTGGGAGTTCTGTTTTTGAAATTAACCTGTTAAATAGAGAAAAATTAGCTAAAATCGTATTTGAGGAACCTGAAAAATTAGAAAAACTCAATGCTATTATTCATCCGGCAGTAAAAAAACATTTTGATCAATGGATTTTACAACAAGAGACGGCGCCGTTTATTATCTATGAAGCGGCTATTTTATTTGAAAGTGGGCGTGATAAAGAATGTGATTTTATTATAACGGTTACAGTACCGTTAGAATTGAGAATTCAAAGGGTAATTGCCAGAGATAAATCAAACCGAGATCTTGTTTTGAAACGAATAAATTCACAATGGACTGATAAACAGAGAATTGACAAAAGTGATTTTGTTATTCATAATGTTTCTCTTGAAACAGCAAAGCAGGAGGCAAATGAAATTCTTAAAATATTAAAGATTGTATAAAAACAAGCATAGTTGTTAATGTTTGGTTAATCTATTATTTAATATATTGTTAAAATACTAAATTTGTTTTGATGAATAAACTTTTTTTTAGATTACTTGTTTTATTAATGAGCTTGTCCTTAATAGGGATAATTTTAGTTCAGGTATATTGGTTCAATACCTCGTTTAAAAATAATGATGAGCAATTTAAGTTTCATGTTAAGCAAGTTATTGGTAATGTGGCGAATAATCTTCAAAAACAAGAAGAGTATAATTTTTATGACAAAATAAATCATTACAAGGATAGTACCGGAAAAGTTCCTGAAAAGGACGATATATTAGAGTTTTATTACGTTCAGAAAAATCCAAGAACAAACGAAACTATTATATACTCAAACAGTATAATTTCTGAGAATTACAATATTTCTCCTACGTTCTTTGATAAGAAATTTGATAGTGAAAAATTCAAGAATTTTAGTTCTAAACGCGTTACAGAAGTGTATAACAATAATTCTATTGACAAATTAGGTGGGAATCAAAGTTTGATTCCAGATATTAGAATTGAAAAAGAAGGAAATTTAGATATTTTAGACAATGCTCTTTTTAAAATTTCAGCAAAAGATGTATTGTCAGCAATGCCGCTTGAGGAACGTGTTTCGAGCAGTGTTTTACAAAAATTAATCAAGAAAGAATTAGAAGAACACGGTATTGAAACAAAATTTGAATTTGGTATTTACAGCAATAATTTAGCCACTAAAATCAAATCAAGCGAGTTTAAATATGATAAAGATGCTACCTATTCTATTCCGGTATTTATTGATAATGAAGGAAGCAGTAAGTATGATTTGTTGGTTACATTTCCGCTTAAAAAGAAATTTTTATTGTCGGAACTCGTAAGTATTACCGTACTTTCAATTGTTTTTACTCTAATTATTTTGATTGCGTATTCAAGTGCATTGAATCAATTGATCCGGCAACGTCAAATTTCTGAAATTAAAAATGATTTTATTAATAACATGACGCACGAGTTTAAAACTCCAATAGCCACAATTAATTTAGCATTAGATGCGATACGAAATCCAAAAATAATAGATGATAAGGAGAAGGTTTTACGATACCTTCAGATGATTAAAGACGAGAATAAACGCATGCACGCCCAGGTAGAGAATGTATTAAGAATTTCTAAACTAGAAAAAAAAGAACTGGACATTATCAAAGAGACGCTCAATGTACATGACATTATAAATGATGCTATTGAACATGTAAATCTAATTTTAGAAGATAGAGAAGGAACCATTAGAAGTCACTTTGGCGCTTTAAGAACTACCGTATTACTCAACGATGTTCATTTTACCAATGTGATTGTCAATATTTTAGAAAATGCTATAAAATATTCACCTAATGTGCCAGAAATAGACATTTTTACTGAAAATGTAAAAGATATGGTTATTATCAAAGTTAAAGATAACGGTTTAGGAATGAGTAAAATAGCTCAAAAAAGAATTTTTGAAAAATTTTATAGAGAACATACCGGCGACATTCATAATGTCAAAGGGCATGGATTAGGTTTAGCGTATGTAAAAAGAATTGTAGATGACCACAACGGTCAAGTATATGTAGAAAGTGAAAAGGGAAAAGGGAGTACCTTCATAATAAAATTACCATTAATAAATTAGAATATGGAAAATGTAAATAAGAAAATACTTTTAGTGGAAGATGACCTGAATTTTGGTGCGGTTTTGAAAGATTATTTAATGCTAAATGATTTTGACGTCACTTTAGCCAAAAATGGAATGGAAGGTTTCGAAAAATTTAAAAAAGATACTTATGATTTGTGTATTCTGGATGTAATGATGCCTTACAAAGATGGTTATACTTTAGCAAAAGAAATCAGAGAAAAAAACAACGAAGTTCCAATTATCTTTTTAACTGCAAAATCGATGAAAGAGGATGTGTTGAAAGGCTACAAAGCGGGTGCGGATGATTACTTAAATAAACCTTTTGATTCAGAAGTATTGTTGATGAAAATCAAAGCGATAATTCAAAGAAAATCATCAGATACCAGAGCAGAACAAGTACAATTTGAATTTAATATTGGGAAGTTTTATTTAAATTCAAAACTTCGTTTTTTAACTTTTAATACTGAAGAGCCAATTAAATTATCTCCAAAAGAAAATGATTTGTTGAAGATGTTGATTCTTCATGAAAATGATTTGATGCCAAGAGAATTAGCCTTGACAAAAATATGGAGAGATGATAATTACTTTACATCCAGAAGTATGGATGTTTATATAGCAAAACTGAGGAAATACCTTAAACTGGATGAAGATGTTGAAATTTTGAATATCCACGGAGAAGGATTTAGATTAGTTGTAAAAAATAAAGTAGCAGAATAAGTAGCTATAAGCCTCAAGAAATTGAGGCTTTTTTTATTTTAAAAATATTTATTTCCAGTTTAATTGCAAAGCGAAATTGGTTTTTTCTTCTTTTGTAATACTAAAAATAGTTTCATTTTTAGAAATAGTTTCATGAATAATTACGTTATCCTTTAGAGATAATTCTTTTAGGAAATTCATTTCGAAACTAATAATTTCCTGATTCAGGATTAGTTTTTCATCAACCAGATCCAAACACCATTCCAGATATTTGACATTATTAACATGATTTACAATGTCTAAATCCGATAAGAAAATGGTTTTTTCAAAAACTATTTCTTTCTCCTGATTGAAATTAATTTTAGAAAAACCTTCATGAGTAGCTTTTTTTTCTGGATATACTTCAAAATGCTCGAACGGCAACGCCAATGCTTCCGGCCGTCTTTTTTTAGTATTGAATACAGCCCAGAAAGTCTCTGAGCCCACAATTTTTTCTCCATTTACATGCATTTCCAGCGCCCGTACTGAACGGGAATTCTCTAAGGAATTGATCCAGGTTTTTACCGTTACGACATCTCCGGATTTAGGTAATTTAGTAACTTCAACACGCATTCTGCTCAAAACCCACGCTTGATTAAATTCCTGCATGTCCGTAAAACTGATTCCACCAATTTCTGAATGTGCAGCTGCTGTTAATTGTAATATAGAACACAAATCAGTGTATTTTAAAAACCCGTTTGGAGCACATTGTGTAAAATTGATTTCCCAGTCTTTGCTAAGAATAGATGTGAAGTTAGGTGAAATGGGCATATTTATAGATTGTAATTATTAGTAATGGGTTTAAAAAGGCTTTTTTGTTGTACTTCTTTTGTTTATAGGGATTGTTAAAACAAAACATTTTATAAATAATAATAATGACCGCTAATTATATTCGAAGTATAGGTTTTTTATTAGCGAATTAGTGGTTAAATTTTTTTGATCGTCGTCAAATAATGATATTTTTATTTTTTTGAATTGATGTACTTCACAATCGTTTCATAAGGAGTTTCAAAATCAAACCATTTGGTGTTTTCATTTTTTTTGAACCAAGTGAGTTGACGTTTTGAGAATCGGCGGGTATTTTTCTTTATTTCTTCAATGGCAAATTCTAATGAAATTTCCCTGTCAAAATAACGGAATAGTTCTCTGTAACCCACTGTTTGCAAGGCGTTCAATTCTTTATTCTGGAATAACGTTTTTGCTTCCGCTAATAAACCCTCGTTCATCATGGCATCTACACGTTGATTAATTCGGTTATAGATACCCTTTCTGTCGGCTTCTAAACCAATTAAAATAGGAGTGAAGTTGCGACTGTTTTGCTTTTGATTTAAAAAAGAAGAATATGGTTTTCCGGCACCAATACATACTTCTACGAAACGCATCATACGTTGTGGATTTTGTAAGGTTTGAGAATTCTCGACAGTCAAAGTTTTGTAATAATTAGGATCTAAAACTTCGAGTTTTTGTTGCAAATACCCAATTCCCAGTTTTTCATAATTCAGTGTTATTGCTGAGCGAACTGTAGGGTCTATTTCTGGAAATTCATCAAAACCTTTTAGGATTGCGTCTACATATAATCCCGAACCACCAACTAGTATAGCATAATCATTGGTCAGAAATAATTCGTCCAGTTTTGCAATGGCTTCTTTCTCGAAATCACCTACGGTATAATTCTCGAATATGGATTTGTTTTGGATGAAATGATGGGTAGCTGTTGCTAGCTCGGCTTGGTTTGGAACTGCGGTTCCGATGGTCATTTCCTTGAAAAACTGTCGGCTGTCACATGACAGGATATCGCATTTAAAATAATTAGCCAAAATGATGCTCAAGGAAGTTTTTCCTATCGCTGTGGGTCCGATAATGGTGATTAGGTATTTCATAGTTTTTAGCCCAGATGGAAACGGAAACCCCAGAGGTATTGCAGTTTTTTTTCTTGGTGTAAAAGAGCGACCGGAGGAAGCTCCTTTTAAGCCTTAGAAAAACAACTGGAATAACGAGGAGTTGCAGTGTACAGCTGGAATTGCTTCAAATTAATAAATTATAATTCGGTGCCACAATGGTAGCAGTATTTTGCATTATATTCATGACCGTCAGTTCCGCAAACGGTGCATGGATTAATTCTTTCGGCTCTTGGTTTTTTACGGTTGCTGTTTGCAAATTCAGCTGAAACGATACCCGTAGGAACGGCTATTATTCCATATCCCATGATCATTACTACTGATGCTATAGCTTGGCCTAATGGTGTGATGGGCGATATGTCACCGTAGCCAACGGTTGTGAGTGTTACAATGGTCCAATAAATGCTGGTGGGAATGCTGGTAAAGCCGCTTTCTTTACCCTCTACCACATACATAACGGAGCCTATCAGGATGCTGCTGATCAACATGAAATAGATAAAAATTAATATTTTTCCTCTACTGGCAATTAGCGCTTCTTTTAGGTGAGTGGATTGACTGGAGAATTTTGGATGTTTCAATATTTTGAACAATCGCAGTAATCTCAAAGCCCTTACCACAGTTAAAACGCTTGTTCCAAAATAAAACAAGGACAAATACATAGGTAAAGTGGCAATCAAATCAATGATTCCATAGAAACTGAGAACGTATTTGACAGGTTTTTTTATAGATATAATTCGAAGAATGTATTCTAAGGTAAAGAAAATCGTAATGACCCACTCTAGGATAATGAGTTCTTGGTGGTATTTTGTATCGAAACCTTTTACGGTTTCAAGCATCACAATTACAACACTTAACAAAATTACTCCTAAAAGTACTAGGTCAAACATGCGCCCGGAAGCCGTATTTGTGCCATAAATAATGACATTGGTTTTTTGTCTGAAAGTGTCAAATTTTGACTTTATTCGGTGCATAATTATGGATGGATTGATAGCATACGATTAGAATTTTAACGTTTTCAAGGTTTTATTGCTTCGTATGTGCCCTTGGATAATATTTTTAGTGTCCCGGTTATTTTGCATCGGAATGAGGATGTTTCTCAGTATTTCGATATTGTTGATTTGATAATTTAAATCATAAAAAGCATAGCCTTTGTAAATTCCGTTTTCGATCAAAACGGCAGATCTTTCGCTGATGGTTCTGCCTTTGTCAATCAATACCATATTTTGATTTTCGAAACTATTTTTATCGACAAAAGTAAGAACTCTGATATTGTATTCTTCAGGTGAAACTTTGCTAATACAAGCGCCGTCACATTCTTTTATAGTGTATTGAAAACAGTTGGTTTTAGAAACATACAAACCAGTTAGTTTTTGACATAAATTATAATGAGAAGTAATTCTGAATAATGCGTTTTTACCCTCTTGCAGGGAGGAAAAGGATGTGATTTCTTTTTTGCGTCCATCTGCTTTTTGAAGCTTTAGGTTGAGATACCCATTTTTATCTTTTTCAGCATAGAGTGCCAGTTGAAAAATACTTTTTCGCTGTGCTCTGTTATATATGGGTTTATTGATTTTTATTTCCTCGCTTTCTTTTAATAATGCGATCAATTCACTTCCGGTTTCATCATAGGTTACGGAAAACACTTCTGCTTGAATTTTCTTGCATTTTGTAGAAGTTCCTGTAAAATGCTGATTGATTCGTTTTTTTATGTTTCGGCTTTTGCCAATGTAAATTAGATTTCCTTTCTCATTATGAATGTAATAGACACCTGTTTTTGCTGGTAATCCGGACACAATATCCAGTAATTTTGGAGCGATTCCTTTTTCGATTTCCAGCTTTATAAAATCTTTTACAATTTCTTTCTCTAAATCTTTTTCTAAAAGAATTTTGAATAATTTGACTGTTGCTAAAGCATCACCACTGGCTCTGTGGCGGCCTGCCATTGGGATTCCAAGCGCACGAACGAGTTTTCCTAGGCTATGGGACGGTTGTTCCGGCAATAATTTTTTTGATAATTCAACCGTACAAAGTGTTCTGGCTTCAAAATCGTATCCTAATCGTCTGAATTCGGTTCGTAAGATTCTGTAATCAAAAGAAGCATTATGAGCCACGATAATACAATCGTTTGTCATTTCGATGATGCGTTTTGCTACTTCAAAAAACTTGGGAGCAGATTGCAACATGGCATTATTAATACCGGTAAGTTTAACTACAAAAGGTTGAATTGGGATTTCCGGATTTACCAAACTAATGAACTGATCCACGACCTCATGTCCATCAAATTTATAGATAGCGATTTCAGTGATTCCCTCTTCGTTGAATTGTCCTCCAGTGGTTTCTATGTCTAGTATTGCGTACAAATTTTTTGTTTAATGTTTAATGTTTCACGTTGAAAAACATTTGAAATTAAAAATTGTTTATCTTCAATCAAAAGTCAATTTCTTCCTCCAAAGATACTACTTCCAATGCGAACCATCGTACTTCCACATTCAATTGCAAGTTGATAATCACCGGACATTCCCATAGAAAGAATGGTAAATTGTGAATTTTGAATTTTGAATTGATCAAAAATAGATTTCAGATGGGTGAATTCTTTCTTGATTTGATCTTTCTTGTCTGTAAAAGTTGCCATTCCCATTAATCCAACGATTCTAATGTTTTTTAATTCCTGGAATTCGTTTGAGGATAGGAGTGAAGCAAGTTCTTCTTGGTCAAGACCAAATTTAGTTTCTTCTTCGGCAATATGCATTTGTAATAAACAATCAATAATTCTATTGCTTTTTAGTGCTTGTTTGTTGATTTCCTGTAGCAATTTCAAACTATCCACACCGTGAATCAAGCTCACAAATGGCGCCATAAATTTGACTTTATTGGTCTGAACATGGCCTATCATGTGCCATTGAATGTCTTTTGGCATTTGTTCCCATTTCTCCGCCATTTCCTGGATTTTATTTTCTCCAAAAATGCGTTGACCGGCCTCATACCCTTCCATTAAATCCGAAACAGGTTTGGTCTTTGAAACCGCAACTAAGGTTATATGTTCCGGTAAAGTGGATTTTATTTGGAGTAAATTATTTTTTATTGGCATTTTAATGTTTAAATTTTAATGTGTTAAAGTTCATACACGACTAATCCGCTTCTAAACTTTGGTTCAATATACGTACTTTTTGGAGGCATTATTAAATTGGCATCGGCCAAGGCTTTTATTTCTCCAATATTGGATGGAAATAATATGAAACCGATTTCAAATTCTCCTTGATCAATTTTGTTTTTTACTTCCAATACGGATTGTTTTCCTGAAAGGTATTCTATTCGCTCATCATTGCGTAAATCTTCGATGGCAAGAATAGGCAATAACACTTTTTTGTATAAAATTTGTGTGTCTAAACTATCCAAAGCCGTTAAGAAAACTTCATTTTCTTTTCGTAAAATTAAGCTATAAAATTCATTGTCCAGATACATTCCGAATTGATGCTTTTGAGAAGGCTGAAAAGGCTGCTGAAATTTGTTTGTAACAATGAAATTCTTTTCTAATTCCTTTATCAAATTTTCTTTCGAGAAACCGTTTAAATCTTTTACCAAGCGATTGAATTCATATATTTTGACATTGTTTTCAGAAATTAAATAGCTCAGAATATGATTTTTGGCTGCGTTGTCTGGATCATCATTTTCCTCGGATAATAATTTTAAGGCTTCGGTACGGTGATGGCCATCTGCAATATAAAGACTATCTGTTTTTTCAAAAATGTTCTGAAGCCAATTGATTTCTAACGCATCTTCAATTTTCCATAAGTAGTGAATTTCTTTTTTGGTGGTTGAAAACTCAAAATCGGCTAATTTTTGGGTACAATTAAAAATCCAGTTTTCAATCGTTTTATTATCCGGATAGGTCATCAAAACCGGTTCCGTATTGAACTCAGAATATTTCATGTAGTCTTTTAATAATCGGACTCTGAAAGCGATAATATCTTCGTGTTTTTTGATGATATTGTTGCAATAATCAGCTACACTAGTACCTACGATAATTCCGGTAAAAGAGTGCTTTTTAGTTACAATTTTATGAATATAAATCGCGGGTTTTTTGTCTTTTACTAAAATTATTTCATTTTTGAAATCCTCATATTTTTGATGTACTTGGCGGTATCTTTTTTCAAAAGAAACAGTTTCCTGATTGGTGTAAGCAGGTTTTAGTATGTGCAAAAAAGACAACGGATTGAAATCCAATTGCGCCGCTAATTCCGCATTTACATATTCTTCATACGAACGGCAAGTAACAAGGCAAACCTTATCACGAGTGGGACGAACAGCTTTGAAAGGGACAATTTCAGCCATAATAATATAAAAAGTGAAAAGTGAAAAGCTGAGAATTTAAAGGTATTAACTTTAGGCCCTCAATTTTTAAACATTACAATTATATAAATTGTTTAGAAATCTTCTCGGCTTTTTTGCTTCCAGAATAATCGTAAAAACCTTCCCCTGATTTCACACCCATTTTTCCGGCACGAACCATATTTACCAATAACGGACAAGGTGCATATTTTGGGTTTTTAAAACCGTCGTACATCACGTTCAAAATGGCTAAACATACATCAAGACCAATAAAATCTGCTAGTTGCAAAGGTCCCATCGGGTGTCCCATTCCAAGTTTCATCACCGTGTCAATTTCATAAACACCAGCCACTTTGTTGTATAAAGTTTCGACCGCTTCGTTAATCATGGGCATCAAGATTCTATTGGCAACAAAACCAGGATAATCGTTGACTTCAACAGGCGTTTTTCCTAACTTCTCGGAAAGATTCATGATGATTTTTGTCACTTCATCAGAAGTATTATAACCACGAATAATTTCCACCAGTTTCATTATTGGCACCGGATTCATAAAGTGCATACCGATAACGCGTTCCGGATGTGCCACAACGGCTCCAATTTGAGTAATTGAGATAGAAGAAGTATTAGTTGCCAAAATTGTATTATGAGAACAAGCTTCGTTCAATTGCTTGAAGATATTCAGTTTTAATGCTACATTTTCAGTGGCCGCTTCAATCACTAAATCAACCCCTACAACGCCATCTTTGATATCCGTATAGGTGATTATGTTAGTAATCGTCTTAGCCTTGTCTTCTTGGGTGATACTTCCTTTTGCAATCATTCGGTCTAAATTAGCGGCGATAGTGGCCATTCCTTTATCCAATGATTGTTCTGAAACATCTATTAATTTTACGGTAAAACCACTTTGTGCAAAGGTGTGAGCAATTCCATTCCCCATTGTTCCTGCTCCGATTACGGCAATTGTTTTCATTCTTATTTTGGATTAAAATAGTTTAATATTTATGTAAAAATTATTTTTTAAAACAATCAATAATTTGATACGCAACACGAAGCGCTTCAGAGGCTTGTTCCAATGTCACAATTGGTGTTGAATCAGTATTTATGGCATCTGCAAATGATTCCAGTTCATCCAGAATAGCATTGTTTTGTTCTACATCTGGATTGGAAAAGTAGATTTGTTTTTTTACACCTTCCGCATTTTGTAAAATCATATCAAAATCGCCTGGAACTTCCGGAGCATCTTTCATTTTTACAACCTCACATTTCTTTTCTAAGAAATCTACGGAGATATAAGCGTCTTTCTGGAAAAAACGAGATTTACGCATGTTTTTCATCGAAATTCGGCTCGCTGTTAAATTAGCAACACAACCGTTTTCAAACTCTATTCTTGCATTGGCAATATCCGGTGTATCACTGATAACTGAAACACCGCTAGCACTAATATTTTTTACTTTTGATTGTACAACACTCAAAATGGCATCAATATCATGAATCATCAAATCTAAGACTACAGGAACATCAGTTCCGCGAGGATTGAATTCAGCCAGACGATGCGATTCAATAAACATAGGGTTTTCGATCATGTTTTTGGTAGCGATGAATGCTGGATTGAAACGTTCCACATGCCCCACCTGACCTTTAACATTATATTCTTTTGATAAAGCGATAATTTCTTCGGCCTCTTCGACCGTATTTGAAATAGGTTTTTCAATAAAAACATGCTTACCGGATTTGATGGCTACTTTGGCACATTTGTAGTGAGAAAGAGTTGGGGTAACAATATCGATTACATCAACGGCATGAATAAGGGTGGCAATTGTGCTAAAATGTTTGTATCCAAATTCTTTAGAAACCTTTTCGGCGTTCTCTTGATTTGGATCATAAAATCCCACTAATTCATATTTTTTAGATTGTTGTAATAAACGCAAATGTATTTTTCCTAGATGGCCAGCACCTAATACTCCAATTTTCAGCATAATGATGTAATTTTTACAAAAATAACAATAAAATGATTAATCTATTATTGATACCGGACAATTCTTCAGTTAATTTAAAATTTAAAATCCAACATTTGAATTCAGAAATTGTTTTCTATTTTTACCAAAATAAAACAATAAACTTTGAAAGACACAGGCAAACATCAAGGACTTCGGAATCAATTAGTAAGCGTTTTAGAGCAAAAAGGAATTACTGACAAAAGTGTTTTGGAGGCGATAAAAAAGATTCCAAGACATTTATTTTTAAATTCCAGTTTTGAAGATTATGCCTATCAAGACAAAGCATTTCCTATTGCTGCAGGCCAAACGATATCGCAACCGTACACTGTTGCTTTTCAATCCCAATTATTAGAAGTCAAAAAAGAACACAAAATTTTAGAAATAGGAACAGGTTCAGGGTATCAAACAGCTGTTCTATGCCTTTTAGGTGCCAAAGTATTTAGTGTAGAAAGACAGAAAGAATTGTTTAAGCAAACCTCAATTTTATTTCCAAAACTGAATATTAGGCCCAAATATCTCTCTTTTGGAGATGGATACAAAGGATTACCAAATTACGCTCCTTTTGATAGTATTATAGTAACTGCAGGCGCTCCGTTTATTCCGCAACCGTTGATGGCGCAACTCAAAATAGGAGGAAGGCTAGTTATTCCACTAGGTACAGAGGTGCAGATTATGACCTTATTAATCAGAAAAAATGAAACTCAATTTGAGAAACATGAGTTTGGAGAGTTTCGATTTGTTCCTTTATTAGAAGATAAAAATTAAAATCCCATCCCCAACCCTTCCCAAGGGGAAGGGAGCAGAAGATGAATTTTATTGACCAATAATGGTTAAATACCGCTCTAAACTTTCTTTTTCTATTTGAGCAATGAATAACAAAAAATCTTCTTTGTTGTTTTTAGTTTGTGCAGTTTCCAGTGTTTGATAATAGCGCATTCTACTTTCATAATCCCCTTTTATATTGGCAATTATGTAACCATGCTGCAATAAAACCAAGTTCATGACTAAGCGCGAAGTCCTGCCATTTCCATCAATAAAGGGATGAATAGTAACCAAGCGTTCATGCATTTCGGCAGCTAAAATTATCGGATGTAAGGTTGATTTATTAGTTTCATACCAAATAAAAAAATCTTCCATTGCTTTGGCGACTAAAAAAGGTTGTGGAGGCACGTAACTGCTTCCTTGAATCATCACCTGGACTTTTCTATAGCTACCTGCATCTTCGGGTTGAATTCCTCTCAAAATAAGATTGTGGATAGAAAGAACTTCTCGTTCCTTTATAGCAGTATTTTTTTGCATTAAATCTTTGATATAAGCAATGGCTTCCTGATGATTAATGACTTCCAGATGTTCCCGCATACTTTTTCCAGAAATCGTCAAACCTTCATTGATAACTAAATCCGTTTCGCGTAAAGTCATTGTGTTTCCCTCGATGCGATTACTTTCAAACGTATATTCTAGCTCTAATGCTTGTGCAATCCGATAGCTGTCAAATTGGCGAAACCCATCCAGTTGTATCTTCAAAGTATCTATTTCATCTAAAATTTTCTGAAGAGTTACCGATAATTTTTTCTTTATTGGTTTGCTTTGATATCTAATTTCTTGCTCTGCAACCAATAATGCTTTTAGAGCAAATTCATCCTGACCAATTTCATAAAGAATTTTTTCTTTAAGCCAAGCGACCATGATTGTTTCTAAATCTATTTCTAGTAAAGATGCTAATTTTACGACTTGGTCTCTTGTAGGTTTTCTAGTTCCACTTTCAAACTTACTAATTAAGGCTTGATCAATTGCTAAAAGTTGTGCGACTTCTCTAGTTTTGAGTCCTTTTTGTTCTCTTGCGTTTTTGAGTAGTGTTTTCATTTAAAAAAAAAGCTTTAAATTGTCTTGACAAATTTAGTCATTTTTTATAAATAAAAATAATAATTAATACATTACTTTCTTAATTTAAAATGATTTTTTGATTCGGTCTAGATCCCGTTTCGTATCTTGTTCTTTGAGAGATTCACGTTTGTCATAGGTTTTCTTTCCTTTGCAAAGACCAATTTGGAGTTTGGCCAGTCCTTTTTCATTAGTAAACAATTTCAAAGGAACTATTGTCAATCCTTTTGCTTGAACACTTTTCAGCAAACCTTTTAATTCCTTTTTTTTTAAAAGTAATTTGCGCTCGCTTCTTGCCTTGTGGTTGAACTGATTACCAAAAGTATATTCTTCAATATAGGTGTTTATCGCAAAAAGTTCGTTATTGCTAAATTCACAAAAACTTTCTGTGATGTTTGCTTTTCCTAATCTAATGGATTTGATTTCCGTTCCAGCCAAAACAATTCCTGCATTGAAGGTTTCGATTATTTCATAGTCAAATCGGGCTCTCTTATTGAATATATTTATTGTTTTTAACATAGCGTGCAAAGGTAACAAAAATTAAAGGTTTAGCAATTATTTAGTCCAATTTCAGCAATTGGAATGTGATTGCTTCATCAACCATAGTTACGATATAAAGATTACCAAAAGTTTTATCTTGAATGTCAGTAAATGAGTTTTGATTTATCATTTGATTGACAAAATTTGGTATTGTGTTACTATGTCCCACAATTAAAATTTTTTTTCCTATCGTTTCTTTTTTGAAAACTTCAATAGGTATATTTTTAGGATCATACAGCTTAATCTTCATCTTCTTTGTTGTCGCGGTTGGACTTGCAGTTTGTAAAGTTCTTTTGTAATCCGTTGAATAGATTTCATCAAAACTAATTTCTGAGAATATTGTATTCCATTTTTCAGCTCTTTTCAACCCTTTTTCAGATAAATCTGGATTTTGAGAATTATCTACTTTCTCGGCATGACGAATAAAGTAATAGGTGGTGGTGCTTTGTCCAAAACTGATATTTAAAAATAACAGTGTAAACAGTGCGAGAAATTTTTTCATTTGAATCAATTTTAAAAAAAAGTATTTGGGATTTTAATATCTTTGCAAAATGGAACACTTAAAATCGAAAGATCCGCTTCACGGAATTACACTCCAAAAAATAGTAGAGCAGCTAGTGGATCATTACGGATTTGATACTTTGGGGGAACTCATTAAAGTAAAATGCTTTACAGATAAACCAAGTGTAAAATCCAGTTTGACTTTTTTACGAAAAACAGATTGGGCACGAAAACAAGTGGAAGATTTGTATATAAAATCAGAAGCTAAATTGCCCAAATAAATCTAGTTTAATTTATAGGAAACCATAAAACCGCCTCTGTAGGGCAACCATTCGCCACTTTTATTGTACCCTTTCGCCGATTCATATCGTTCTCCCGTAGCTAAGTCATATCCTTTATAAAAACCTTGATGCGAACCACCGCCTAAGAAACAATCTAACATAAATTTATCATTTATTTTTATTTGATATCCAATTGTTGCACCTATAAAATATCCAACGCCTTTTTCATACAAAGTAGTATTTATATAATTCCATTTTTGGAAATTAAATATACTTGCCCCAATATGTGCTCCTGCATAAAAACCATTGTATTTTTCTTTGAAATGATAACGATATTCAGGTGTGAAAGTATAAAACTCTCTAGGTTTACCATTTATTGATTTCCATAAAGAGGCTGTAATATCAAATTGAAAAGTAGATTTTTTTCCAATGCTGGTTTCAATACCTACATTAGGAATGGTCAATAAAGTAGTCATAGCATTTGCTTTTATATACGTTTGACTTTGGGATACAATACAGAAGAGAAAAAAAGAAACAATAAATAATTTTTTCATAAAAGTGTTTTCTATTATTTAGACCAATGGCTTATTGGAGAAAATCAAAGACAAATGTAAAATATTTATCTGTAAGGTTTTTATGTTTTTAATTTTTATTAGTCACGCAACTAAATTTTAAATAAAAAGGACATAAAATTAGTATTTGTTCAAAAGAGAATAAATTAGAGTATCAAAAAAACGACCATCAAAAAATTCATTTTCTTTTAAATGTCCTTCTCTTACAAACCCATTTTTTTCTAAAACTTTTGCAGATGCATCGTTATCAGGATCAATCATCGCTTCAATGGAATGCAATTTCATGATTTGAAAACCATAATTAACAGCTTCTTTCACTGCTTCGGATACAATTCCTTTTCCATGATATTCAGGTAATAACATATAGCCAATTTCGGCACGATAATGTTCGGGTTTTATTCTGTAATGACCAATAACTCCAATAAGTTTTGGGTTGTTTTTCAACGTAATAGCCCAATTGATACCTTCATTAGCTTCAATTTTTGTATCGATCATTGCAATGTGTTCCAAGGCATCTTCGTTCGTTTTTACTAAAGGTCTTGGAATATATTTCATAGTTTCTGGATTGGATCGCAATGCGAAAATCTCTTTAATGTCATTCGTGTTTACTCTTCTCAAAAGCAAGCGTTCGGTTTCTAAATCAGGAAATGGACTAAAATTTATAGCTAACATATCTTAGTAATTAAAGGATTTCGATACTGTATTTTGATTGGAACGTTTCCTTGGTTTCTAGAATTTGAATGCCTTCTTTTTCAAATAGATTTTCGGAACTTTCATTGGTATCCGAATAACCAAACCAAGGTTCAATACAAATAAATGCCGCATTTATTTTGGTCCAAATTCCTAAGCTTGGAAAATCATCAAAATGTATTTTTAGAATTGGATTTTTATTTTCTAAAATAGTCAACGAATTGGATTTTAATGTTTTGAAAATCAAAGCATCGTTTTCAAACAACTCATACGTCAGCGGAATATATTTATTAAGAACGTCTAATTTCTTCGTTTTATTTGAAATTAAATCATCCTCCAAAAGATAATATTTCAATGGTTCTTCTTTTTCAAAAGCAATAGCATAACTCTCGAATTGATTTGGCAAAGCAAAAGCAGGATGTGCGCCAATAGCAAACGGCATTGCAGTTTTTCCGTTGTTGATTACTTTATATGCAATCGATAAATTATGCCCGTGTAATGTGTAAATGATTTGCAATTCAAAGTCAAACGGATATGCTTTTAAAGTTTCTTCAGAAGAGTGTAGGGAGAAAACAGCACTGTTTTCTGTTGCATTGATCAATTCAAACTCCATATCTCTGGCAAAGCCGTGTCGCGATAAATGATATTCCATTGCATTATAGTGAAAGGAATTATTTTTTAAAGTCCCAACAATTGGGAATAAAACAGGAGCGTGCTTGCCCCAAAATACCGGATTTCCTTCCCAGATGTATTCTCTATCGTGGTTTGTTTTTAAAGAAATTAATTCAGCTCCAAAATGTTTAATTTCTGCAGTGAGATTCGAGTTTTTAATTAGAGTTGTCAAAATTATTTTTTCGGGTTACTTTAAAAATGGTTTTCTGGCGTAAATATATTTTATAATTTTTAATTCTGATACGCTTTAAACATGATTTTATTGATTTATAATGGAATCAATTCGATCTCAATAGTTCAAAATCCTCTTTTTTTTCATTAATTTGTGATATAAACAATTAGAAAATGAAAAAAATTCGTCGCGGAGTCATGCTGCATTTGGCTTTATTATTGGGATTTACATCTATTTGGGCACAGCAAACCCCAGCAAATGCATCCGGTAATGCAGTTTCTAACTACGATTATCATGATACTTTTGCTCCGTTTTTTTATTCCAAAAACGGAACAAGTACACGATCTGCGAGTGGTCAGCCTGGAGCTGAATATTGGCAAAATAGCGCTGATTATAAATTAACGGCAAAACTGGATGAAAAAAGTAACGAAATTTCGGGTACAGGAATCATCACCTATACGAACAACAGTCCGGATAAAATGGCTTTTGTTTGGATGAATGTAGACCAGAATTTATTCAAAGCGGATTCCCGTGGAAATGCAGTTGTTCCAATTACAGGAAGTAGAAATGGGGCTCAAGGCCAAATTTTTGATGGCGGACATAAAATAAAATCAGTCAAAGTAATTACTACTGTAAAAGGAAAATCTACTGAAGTAGAAGTTAAGTACATTATTACGGATACTAGAATGCAGGTATTTCTCCCGCAAGTATTAAATGCTAAAGGCGGTTCAGTTAAAATAAAAATCGACTTTTCGTTTATAGCTCCTTTTGAAGGGTCAGACAGAATGGGAGTTTTAGAAACTAAAAATGGAAAAATTTTTACCATAGCACAGTGGTATCCGCGTATGTGCGTGTATGATGATGTACGAGGCTGGAATACGAATCCGTATCTTGGAGCGTCGGAATTTTATTTAGAATATGGTGATTTTGATGTCAGTATTACAGCACCATCCAATCATATTGTGGTGGCTTCCGGCGAATTACTGAATCCTACCACAGTCTATTCTGCCGAAGAGCAAAAGCGTTTAGCGCAAGCAAAACAAAGTGATAAAACAGTTTTTATCCGTACTGCTGCCGAAGTTGAAAATTCATCAAAAATGATTACTGCAACTACTAAAACGTGGAATTACAAAATCACAAATGCCCGTGATTTCTCTTGGTCCTCTTCAGCAGCATTTATTTTAGACGCAGCAAAAATCAATTTACCTAGCGGTAAAAAATCATTGGCAATTTCCGTTTATCCGATAGAAAGTGCCGGAGATGCCGCATGGGGACGTTCCACAGAATATACAAAGGCTACTATAGAAAATTATTCAAAAAGATGGTTAGAATATCCGTATCCAGCGGCTACAAATGTTGCCGGAAATGAAGGCGGAATGGAATATCCAGGAATTGTTTTTTGTAGCTGGGAGTCAAAAGGAGCAGATTTATGGGGTGTTACAGATCATGAATTTGGTCATATTTGGTTTCCTATGATTGTAGGATCCAATGAAAGACTGTTTGCCTGGATGGATGAGGGTTTCAATACTTTTATTAATTCATTGAGTTCAGTAGATTTTAATAATGGGGAATATAAAGAGCCGCGTGCGGATATGCATCAAAGGGCAGAAGTGTACACGAGTCCAAATCTGGAAACCATAATGAGTTCTCCGGATAACATGAAAGAGTCTAATATAGGTCTTTTGGCGTATTCGAAACCAAGTTCAGGATTAGTGATTTTAAGAGAGCAAGTTCTTGGGCCGGAACGATTTGATCGGGCTTTGAAAACTTATATTGAGCGTTGGGCATACAAACATCCGCAACCGGACGATTTCTTTCGAACAATAGAAAATGTTGCTGGAGAAGATTTGAGTTGGTTCTGGCGTGGTTGGTTTCAATACAATTGGCGTTTAGACCAAGGGATTAATTCAATCAAATACGTAAAAAACGACCCTAAACAAGGAGTTGTAATTTCGATTGAAAACTTCGAAAAAATGGCTATGCCGGTAAGTTTAGACGTAAAAACGAAAAGCGGAAAAATAACGCGCGTTCAATTGCCGGTAGAAGTTTGGCAAAAAAATAAAGCGTGGTCTTTTAAACACAATTCGACGGAAGAAATCGAAAGTATCACACTAGATCCGGATCATGTTTTACCGGACAGCAACACAGCAAATAACACCTGGACAGCAGACAAAGGATTGATTGAAAAAGATGTGATTCTGGATGGGTATTTAGGAACTTTTTCTACATCAATGGCGCCTATAAAAATTGTTTTTTCAGAGAAAAATGGGTTGTTAAATGTTTTGATTACCAATTATCCAAGCTTTTCCGTGGAGCCAACTGGAAAAAATACGTTTGCATCGAAACTTGCGGGACTTAAATTTGAATTTAATGACAGTCTAATGGGATTTGATATGTTGATTCCTGATGGGCAAAAAATACCGTTTACAAGAGATAAGTAAGTCGAAAGTTTAAAAGTCGTAAAGTCAAAAGAATTAACTTTAAGTAAAATAGCTTTAAATCAGATTGTTACATAATTTTATCCTAATTTTAAAATACGACATTATACCATGGTTATTACATAAATAGTCATAAAATATTAAAAAAAGAAAAGACTTGTAGGAATTAAATCCACAAGTCTTTTTTATGTCTTATATTTTTCTATTCTAAATTTACTCAGGAATTTGCTGGCTTAGGCAATGCAATGTTCCAAAACCCCAAATAAAATCAGTAGCACTGATCCCTATGATTTCTCGATCAGGAAAACATTCTGCAAGGATGTTCAATGCTTTTCGGTCGTTACTGTCGTTAAAAGTAGGTATCAAAACACAATTGTTCAAAATTAGAAAATTGGCATAACTGGCAGGCAATCGCAAGCCATCAAATTCCAGCTGTTTTGGCATTGGTAGAGTCACAATTATAGGTGATTTTCCATTTTCTAGTTTGGCATTTTGTAAGCGTTTTAAATTGTCTTGCAACGGTTTGTAATTATTATCCGTTGGATCTGTTTCTACAATAGTCACAATAGTATCTTCATTCACAAATCGACATAAATCATCAATATGGCCGTGCGTATCATCACCTTCAATTCCATTGCCTAACCAAATTACATTGGTTATCCCAAGATATTCCTTGAAGACGGCTTCATAATCGGCTTTAGTGAAATTGGGATTCCGAACCTGAATATCCGGATGCATCAAGCATTCTTCTGAAGTCAATAAAGTTCCTCTTCCGTTAGTATCAATCGCGCCACCTTCTACAATTACCGGTTTTCCTTTGTATAAAACTTGAGTAATAGGAATATTCAGAAATTCTCCTACTTTGGCAGGAACAAATTTATCTAATTGAATGTTTTTATATTTTGCCCAACCATTAAAATTAAAGTTCAAAGCTTCTCTTTCGGTTCCGTTTTTGACAATTATCGGACCTGAATCACGCATCCAACTTCTGTTGGTTTTATGAATGATGTAGGAAACATTTGTTAGCACAACATGAGCTGTTTCCAGCATCGTATTGACTTTCTCTTTTTGGTTTTCATCAGCAACTACTAAAAAGACTTGCTCAAAAGAAGCTGCTTTTTTAATGAATTCTACAAAAGCCCATTGAACAGTCTCGTATTTCCCCGGCCAGTCTTTACCGTTATGCGGAAAACAAAGTAAAATGCCTTGTTGCTTTTCCCATTCAGCTGGAAATCTTCTATTATTTGTAGTCATACAGCATATCTAATTTTAAAGTCTGCAAATATAAACATTCAGTAGGATTTTAAAATAGTTTGCAACCATTCATTTCCGATATTTCATAAATTTATAAGAATAGTTTTGGTAATGATTATATAATATTTAGTTAATTCTTGTTGGTCTTCAGCTAGTTATTTTTGATAAAAATTAAAAATACACTTATGAAGAAATATGGTATTACACTATTAGCGGCAATTATGGTATTGTCAAGTTGCGAAAAGGATTCTGATAAAGAGGGATCTCCTGAGTTGGTTATCAATGAAAACGCTGCCACTTTCAAAGAAATTGGTTCAATTGTGATTGGTGGTGCCGGAGCTGCTGAAATAAGTGCGTATGATGAGGTTTCTAAAAAGTTATTTACCGTAAACAACAGTAATACGAATAGAATTGATGTTATCGACTTATCTAATCCATCAAGTCCGGTTTTTGTAGCAAGTATCGATTTAACGCCGTTTAATGGAACTTCAAATAGCGTTGCAACTTTTAATGGCAAATTAGCGGTTGCATTAGAAGCAAAACCAAATAAGCAAGATGCAGGAAAGGTGGTCGTTTTTGATACGGCTAAGTACAGTGTCATCAAAGAAATTACGGTTGGTGCTTTACCGGATATGATTACTTTCTCTCCTGACGGAAATTATATCATGACTGCCAATGAAGGTGAGCCAAATGATACGTATTCTATAGATCCCGACGGTTCTGTTTCGATTATCGCAGTCAATAATAATTATGCAGTGACGACTTTAAATTTCGGAAGTTTTAGCAATCAATTGAGTACATTGAAAACCAAAGGATTCAGAATTGCAAGTCCAACTAATAATTTTGCCTCAGATATTGAACCGGAATACATCACGATTTCTGCTGATTCAAAAACGGCTTGGGTGACTTTACAGGAAAATAACGGAGTAGCTAAAATTGATTTGGCAACCAAAACGATCACTACTATTTTTCCTTTAGGTTTTAAAGACTACAATCTTGCCGAAAATGCTATTGACATTAGTGATAAAGATGGAGGTGTTTTGGCTAATACATGGAAAGTTAAAGGAATGTTTCAACCCGATGCAATTAGTAATTTTGAAATAAATAATATTCCTTATTTTGTTACTGCAAATGAAGGAGATGCTAGAGAATATAGTGCTTCTGTAGATGTAAAAAGAATTAGCAGCTCTTCGGTTGTTCTGGATCCATTAGCGTTTCCTAATGCGGCGGCTTTAAAAGCTGAGGCAAGTATGGGAAGATTGAATATCAATACCAAAATGGGTGATACGGACGGCGATGGTGATTTTGATGAATTAGTTTCTTTTGGAGCCCGTTCGTTCTCTATTTGGAATGGAAACACAGGAGAAATGGTTTATGATAGTAAAAATGAATTAGACAAGAAAGCGCAGGAGTTTGGTGTCTATGATGACAATCGAAGTGATGATAAATCAGTAGAACCAGAATCAGTTGTTGTTGCTAAAATGGGACAAAAAACTATTCTTTTCGTTGGATTGGAAAGAGCAGATGCTCTTATGGTGTATGATGTCACTATTCCAGCAACTCCAAAATTTTTACAGATTTTAAAAACAGGTGATGCACCAGAAGGGTTACTTTTTATTCCAGCTTCGAAAAGTCCAACCAAAAGAAGTTTAGTAGTGGTGAGCAGTGAAGGTGACGGTACCGTTAAAATATTTCAACCAGATTTAAATTAAAAGTAGAAGTTTTAAATAAAATCCCTGCTTAGAATAATTTCTTAGCAGGGATTTTTTAATTATATAATGACGATTTAGTCGATGGCTCTTTTTGTAATATCACCAAAAGCATCAATTCTTCTGTCTCTGAAAAATGGCCAGTTCTGACGCACATTTTCCTGTAAGTCTAAATCTACTTCAGCAATCAGGATTTCTTCTTTGTCGTGTGAGGCTTGCGCCAAAATTTCGCCTTGTGGTCCCGCAATAAATGAAGATCCCCAAAACTGAATTCCCGCCGTATCAGGCAAGTACTGTTCTAAGCCAATTCTATTTGCAGCAGCAACATAAACGCCATTCGCAACCGCATGTCCTTTCATTACACTCATCCAGGCGCCATGTTGGTTTTCACCGTATTGTTCTTTTTCTTGTGGATGCCATCCAATTGCGGTTGGGTAAAACAATACTTCAGCACCTTGTAGAGCCGTCAAACGAGCTGCTTCCGGATACCATTGATCCCAACAAATCAGCGTTCCAACCTTTCCTTTTTTAGTTGGAATCGTTTTAAAGCCCAAATCACCGGGGGTGAAATAGAATTTTTCATAAAAATGAGGATCGTCCGGAATGTGCATTTTGCGGTATAATCCTGCTTCGGAACCATCAGTATCAATAATGTAGGCGCTATTGTGGTATATTCCTGCCATTCTTTTTTCGAAGAAAGGAACAATAATTACTACTCCTAATTCTTTTGCCAAAGCACTAAAAGCGATAAAAGAAGTACTATACAAAGGTTCTGCTAAAGCAAAGTTATCTACATCTTCACTTTGACAAAAATAATGACTGCTGTATAATTCCGGCAACGAAATAACTTCGGCACCTTGATTTGCTGCATCACGAACCCAACTTAAACATTTTTTTAGATTGTTTTCGGCAATATCATTAAGGTTTAATTGGATGACTGCTATTTTGTATTTCTTGTTTGGCATGACTAAAATTTTAGACTGCAAAAATAGTGAATTTTATAAAGAGTAGAAAATAGAGATAATGTGTTTTTTTTAGGATTTTAATTAGTCGTTGTTCATATTTATTGGTTTTTTTAGATTTACACTTACTTTTAAAGAATTTGTACATGGATATAGAGAACATTTACTTTAAACATCCAGATTTTGAGCCATAGAAAAAATTAATATAAAATTGGCACTAACAAAACAAGGAGGTTTTATTTTTGTAGGTAGTATTACAGCGAATAAAAGGGGTCAAGTTTTTACTTTACCAAAATACTGTAATTTAGTATTTATTAAATTTTTACAATTATGAAAGAAGAATTCAAAATCATCGATAAAGAAGACATAACTCTTCTTAAATTTCCACAAACAGACGTCCTTAACGATGTTGACGAAATAAAAACTAGAATAAGTGAGATCAACAGGGCTTTAGCATTGGGTAATTTAGAACATTCAAAAATTAAAATTTACTTTGAGGATAACGAATCAAAAAAAATAGTTGACACAACGGTTTGGGGTGTTACAGACAAAAATGTGATCTTAAAGCAAGGTGTGATGATTCCAATTCACAGAATATATAAGTTGTTTTAGTATATTGGTATTCTTTAATTCTTTGGTGCAGTTCTTTAGATCACTTTCTGTGCAAGCAAGTGTTCTGCTCTTGCCGTTACAAATTTATAGTAGTCAGTTTTTGTTGATATTCATGAGTGAGACTAAAGTGTCTTTACTTTTTGCCAATTATCTTTTTAAACAGGGTTACAATTCCCAAGACGATAGCACCAAATACAAGGCCGATTATAAATTCAGTTATTATGGACGGTATTTGTGGTAGTATGTCGTGCAGGAACGGAATTTCATGCACAAATATTCCACCAGCCACTAATAATAAAGCGATTGTACCTATTACGGATAAACTTTTGATGACTTTAGGCAAGGCTTGTACCAGAATATTTCCTAACGTTTTTGAAAAACTTTTCTCTTTGGAACTCAGTTGCATCAGTTTTAAACCTGCTTCATCCATTCGGACAATTAGGGCCACAATGCCGTAAACACCAACGGTTGCTATGATTGCAATGATGGAAACTACCATTATTTGTGATGAAATGGGTTTACCAATTACAGTTCCCAATGCAATAATTACGATTTCTACGGATAAAATAAAATCGGTTACTATAGCTGATTTGATTTTTTCTTTTTCGAAAGCTAAAATTTGTTCCTCGGTCAACAGTTCCATTAAAATTTCGTGTTTTGCATGTTCGTGCGGGAAGAAGTATTCGTATATTTTTTCGGCGCCTTCGTAAGCTAAATAAAGTCCGCCAAGTACTAAAATTATGATAACAGCTACCGGTAAAAATGCACTCAGTAGAAAGGCGATGGGTAAAATGATTACTTTATTTAGGAAAGAACCTTTTGTAATTGCCCATAATACGGGGAGTTCTCTTGACGAAATAAATCCGGAAGCTTTCTCGGCATTTACGGCTAAATCATCACCTAAAATACCAGCCGTTTTTTTGGCTGCAATTTTACTCATTACTGCAACATCATCCATGATTGCTGCGATATCATCTAATAGTGCGAAAAAACCTGATGCCATTTTGATTGTTTTTTACAGCGCGGATTTTGGTATTGTTGTACCCAAATCTAATCTACGCATATTGATTGTTTAGTGATGCGAAGCTACTACTTTTTGATTTACTCTATTTATAAAACAGGTAAATTTTTAGTTAATATTCACCCAAAATCTTTCTGTAGTAGCGATACTGTTTTTAATTACATTTGAAATAAAAATAAGTATGCAATTTAAACATGTATTTAAAGCTAAATTAGATTGGCTTTTTTCCAAGAAGGAAGCGGCGACGTATACTAAAAGTCATACCATAACTATTGATGGTAAGGCTGTTTTAAATGTTTCGGCTGCTAAAGCTTTCAAAGGAGATCCTGTTTTGTACAATCCTGAAGACCTGTTATTGAGTAGCGTGGTATCCTGTCACATGATGTCTTACTTGTATGTTTGTAAACAAAAGGGTATCGACGTGATAACCTATACGGACGAGGCAGAGGCAACTCTGGAAATTTCGGACGACGGTAGCGGGCGCTTTATTGTGATTAAACTGAATCCAAAAGTTCGTATTACTAACAAAGAAAAAGTAGAAGAGGCACTTAGCTTGCATAAAAAAGCAAACAAACTCTGTTTTATAGCCAATTCGTGTAATTTTCCAATTGTACACTTTCCAACTTGTGAAGTTGCAGGTATAAATTAAAGTTGGAATGTCGTTTTTACTTTTTTGTGGATTTTAATTATAAAATGGCAAGCAAATCAGCGGGTTTACTTCAAAAAAATTATAAGGTATAAAAAAACACTAGCCTTTCGACCAGTGTTTTCATAAGTTTAAATGTTTCTAGAAACTTAAGAAACTCACTCACTTTGATTTCTAAAAACCAGTTTTCCATCAAAAGCATCTATCAACACAATGCTGTCGGTTGTTATTTTTCCGGATAGAATTTCTTTGGATAATTCATTGAGCACGTCTCTTTGAATCACTCTTTTCACGGGTCTGGCTCCAAATTGTGGATCGTATCCTTTCTCTGATAAGTAGGCAATAGCTTCCGGAGTCGCGTCCATCGTGATGCCTTGTTGTGCCAACATTTTGCTTACGCTTTTTAGTTGTAAACCTACAATTTGAGCTATATTTTTAGTAGTCAATGGCGTGAACATTACGATTTCATCAATACGATTGATGAATTCAGGACGCACCGTTTGTTTTAGCAACCCTAGAACTTCTATCTTGGCCAATTCGGTTACCGCTTCCACACTTCCTTTTAGATTTTCGAATTTCTCCTGAATAATCTGGCTTCCCATGTTTGAAGTCATGATGATAATCGTGTTTTTAAAATCGGCTAAACGCCCTTTGTTATCTGTCAAACGTCCTTCATCCAAGACTTGTAGCAAGATATTAAACGTGTCCGGATGGGCTTTTTCAATCTCATCCAATAAGATTACAGAATACGGTTTTCTACGTACGGCTTCGGTCAATTGTCCGCCTTCATCATAACCTACATATCCCGGAGGCGCACCCACCAAACGACTTACGCTGTGGCGTTCTTGATATTCACTCATGTCAATACGGGTCATCGCATTTTCATCGTCGAACAGGTATTCGGCCAAGGCTTTCGCCAATTCGGTTTTACCAACTCCCGTAGTTCCAAGGAAAAGAAAGGTTCCCACCGGTTTTTTCATGTCCTGCAATCCGGCACGGCTTCTGCGCACGGCATCACTTACGGCTTCAATGGCTTCTTCCTGTCCTACGACTCTGTGATGCAATTCATCTTCCAGTTTCAGTAGTTTTTCTCGTTCGCCTTGAAGCATTTTCATTACTGGAATTCCGGTCCATTTAGCCACTACTTCGGCAATGTCCTCACGAGTGACTTCTTCTTTTATCAACGAAGTTCCGGATTGGTTTTCTTGTAATTCCTTGAGTAAAATGGCTAAACGTTCTTGCGCTTCCTTGATTTTACCATACCGAATTTCAGCTACTTTTCCATAATCGCCTTCACGTTCTGCACGTTCTGCTTCGTATTTAAAGTCTTCAATCTCCGTTTTTACGGCTTGAATATTATCGACAACGTCTTTCTCTGATTTCCATTTGGCGTAGATTTCGTTGCGATCTTCTTTGAGATTGGCCAAATCCATTCCCAAAATTTTAAGTTTGCTTTCGTCTTTTTCTCGTTTAATGGCTTCAATTTCAATTTCCAATTGCATGATTTTTCGATCCAAAACATCCAGTTCTTCGGGTTTCGAATTGATTTCCATACGCAGTTTTGAAGCGGCTTCATCCATTAAATCAATAGCTTTATCTGGAAGAAAACGGTTGGTAATATACCGTTGCGATAGTTCGACAGCGGCAATAATAGCATCGTCTTTGATTTGGACTTTATGATGCGTTTCGTATTTTTCTTTAATTCCGCGCAAAATAGAAATAGCACTTTCGGTATCCGGTTCTTCGACCAAAATTTTTTGGAAACGTCTTTCGAGTGCTTTGTCTTTTTCAAAATATTTTTGATATTCGTCCAATGTTGTGGCTCCAATGGCGCGAAGTTCTCCACGAGCCAAAGCCGGTTTCAGAATATTAGCCGCATCCATAGCGCCTTCGCCACCGCCAGCTCCCACAAGGGTATGGATTTCGTCAATGAATAAAACTATATCGCCTTCGGCAGAAGTCACTTCTTTCACCACGGATTTTAATCGTTCTTCAAATTCTCCTTTGTATTTGGCGCCAGCAATCAAAGCTCCCATATCAAGCGAATAAACGATTTTATCTTTCAAATTATCTGGAACATCTCCATCTACAATTCGGTGTGCCAATCCTTCAGCAATAGCGGTTTTTCCCACTCCTGGTTCTCCCACGAGCATTGGGTTGTTTTTAGTTCTTCGGGTTAGAATTTGTAATACCCTGCGTATTTCCTCGTCACGACCAATTACTGGATCGAGTTTCCCTGCTCGAGCTAATTCATTAAGATTTTTGGCATATTTATTTAAGGAATTATAGGTTTCTTCAGCAGATGCCGAAGTTACCCGTTCTCCTTTTCGCAATTCATCGATAGCAGCTTTTAGCCCTTTTTCGGTAACGCCTTGATCTTTTAATATTTGGGATACTTTATTTTTAGAATCAAAAATTGCTAAAATTAAATGCTCCACAGAAACGAATTCATCATTCATTTTTTTTGCAATAATTTCGGCTTCGTTAAGCGTGGTGTTTGCAGTTCTGGAAAGCATAATTTCGCCACCAGAAACTTTTGGAAAACTCTGGATTGTACTGTTTAATATTTGAAGAAACAAGGGCACATTTACATTCAGTTTTTTTAAAATAAAAGGTGCCACATTTTCGTCGACTTCAAAAATAGCTTTAAAAATATGTTCATTTTCTATTTGTTGTTGCCCATAGCTTTGTGCCAATTGTTGGGAAAGCTGAATGGCTTCCTGGGATTTGATTGTAAATTTATTTATGTTCATGATGGTACATTGTTTTGTATCTTTTACTTAACTTTACGAACTATATTCAATATATATTCCAATACAATAATACAGACAAATTGACGGAAAATTTATGATTGGTATCATACTTTAAAGTCAAAATGTCTTAAAAAAAGACAATTATGAGTTTTTTCAAAAATATTTTTAGTAGTTCAGACGACAAGGATTTTAAAGAAAACAAAATCAACTGGAATGAATTAACTGATTTGGTACAACTGGATGAAATTATCGCTATTTCAAATGAAAAACCGGTAGCCATTTTTAAACACAGTACTCGATGCAGTATAAGTAGAATGGCGCTAAAACAGTTTGAAAATGAGTTCAATAGTTCAGATAAAGTTACACCTTATTTTTTAGATTTAATAGCGCATCGCGATATTTCTAATGAAATTGTGAATCGTTTTGGTGTGACCCATCAATCTCCACAATTGATTTTAATTAAAGACGGAAAAGCCATTTATAATGTTTCGCACAGTGATATTGATGCGGAGGAGTTAGGAAGAAAAGTATAGTAAATAGGATTGTTTTAAATAGTTTACCGCAAATTCGCTAATTAATCACTGTATTAAATTAGCGAATTTGCGGTTTTATTTTTTAGACAAACCGGTAAAAATAATTAGTAGGAATCGTCCATTTTTTTCTTAATTTGATCTAAACACAAATTATTAATACTTCCTTCGTGTGTATGTTTGGTTTCTTTTGGAGATTGGAAAGTACCATTTTCTAATTGCTCAGCAACGGCTTTATACGCATCTCTAAAAGGCATTCCTGCAACAACCATTTCGTTTAAGGAATCTACCGTAAACAAATAATCGTATTTTTTATCGTCTAAAATATGCTCTTTTACCTTAATGTCTTTAATCGCAAAAATCGCGATATCTAAACATGCTTTCAGGTTTTGAATTGCTGGAAATAAACCTTCTTTCAACAATTGTAAATCTCTGTGATAACCGCTTGGCAAGTTATTGGTAATTAAAGTAATTTCGTATGGCAATGCTTGAATCTTGTTGCATTTTCCGCGGATCAACTCAAAAACATCCGGATTTTTCTTATGCGGCATGATACTCGAGCCTGTTGTAAGATGGGCAGGCAAAGTGATGAAATCAAAATTCTGACTCATATACAAACAAACATCCATAGAAAATTTTGCCAAAGTTGCAGCAACACTACTCATGGCAAAAGCAACCGTTTTTTCTGATTTTCCACGGCTCATCTGTGCCGCTACAGAATTGAATTTTAAGGTTTCAAACCCTAATTCTTTAGTCGTAAATGTTCTATCGATAGGAAACGAACTTCCGTAACCTGCGGCCGAACCTAATGGATTTTGGTCTACAATTTTCAAAGCGGCATTCAGCATCGTTACATCATCAATTAAGGTTTCGGCATAGGCAGAAAACCACATTCCAAAAGAAGAAGGCATCGCAATTTGAAGGTGAGTATATCCTGGCAATAAAATATTTTGATGTTTTTCGGCCGACTCCATTAGCAAATCAAAAAGACTTTTTACTTGTTGCTTTAGTTCTTTAACCACGTCTTTTAGATACAAATTAACGTCTACCAAAACTTGGTCGTTACGAGAACGAGCAGTATGAATTTTTTTTCCGGCATCGCCTAATTTTACCGTTAATAGATACTCGATTTTAGAATGTACGTCCTCGAAACTGTCTTCGATTTCGAATTTACCGTTTTCAACGTCTCTTATAATTTCTTCCAAAGCCAAAACCAGAGAAACGGTTTCGGAGTCTGTTAGAAGACTAATTTGTCCCAGCATTTTTGCATGTGCTATAGAACCTAAAGCATCGTATTTTGCCAGCACTAAATCCAGTTCTCTGTCGTTACCAACGGTGAAATGTTCTATTTGTTTATCTGTTGGTATTCCTTTTTCCCAAAGTTTCATGATTTTTATTTTTTTTTCGTAGGGACAAGTCGCGACTTGTCCCTACAGATTATTATTATTATTATTATTTAAAAAAATCAGTTAGTATTTTGATATACAATTGAATTCCTTCTTCTATTTCGTTTATAAATATAAATTCGTCTGCCGAGTGTGACCGCAGGGTTTCACCAGGTCCTAATTTCAAGGATTGACAACTCAAAACCGATTGATCCGAAAGGGTAGGCGATCCATACGTGGTTCTTCCCAATGTTATTCCTGCTTGTACTAATTCGTGTGCAACAGGAATTGATGACGCATTTAAATGCATCGAACGTGGATTGACTTCGGCAGTCAAATGTTTTTTTACAATATCTAATATTTCTTGATTATTATAACGATCATTCACTCTGATATCGACAACCAAATGACATTCGGCGGGAACTACGTTGTGTTGTTTACCTGCAGTGACTTGTGTTACGGTCATTTTTACAGGACCTAAAACCTCCGATATTTTTTCGAATTGATAGCTGTTAAACCATTCGATAACGGGTATCGCATTGTAAATAGGATTATCAGGATTGTTGTGTGCAGCGTGACTTGCAGTGCCTTTTACGATGACATCGAGTACCAATAATCCTTTTTCGGCTACGGCCAATTGCATCAATGTAGGTTCTCCCACAATCGCACATTCAAGTTTCGGTAAATGTTTCAATACGCTGTTTAATCCATTTTTTCCGCTGCTTTCTTCTTCGGCTGAAGCTACCATCACAATATTGTAAGGCAGATTCTCATTCGAATAAAAATGTACAAAAGTGGCTAAAAGTGAAACCAGACAACCTCCCGCATCATTGCTTCCCAGTCCAAATAATTTGCCGTCTTTTACGATAGCTTCAAATGGATCATTAGTATAACCTTGGTTTGGTTTTACAGTATCGTGGTGCGAATTGAGTAATAGCGTAGGTTTGGTGGTATCAAAATGTTTATTGAAAGCCCAAATATTGTTATTCTCTCTTTCGAAAGGAATACTATTTTGTGTAAACCAATTTTCGATTAAAAGTGCAGTTTGGTCTTCTTCACTTGAAAATGAAGGCGTTTCAATCAGTGCTTTTAATAGCGAAATGGCTTCTTGTGTAAGGATTTCTATATTTTTCATACTTATTTTAGCCACGGATTCACAGATTTTTTTTTAATTGAAATAAAAAATTTTGTGCAAATCTGTGAAATTTGTGTTCAACTTTTTTTATAATTTGATGCGTGTGCAAATTGCCTTTGAATCTTTCAACATTCGGTGATGACCAATTTTTATTTTTTGAACTCCCTTGGATAAACTGTTGAAACAGTTGTCTAATTTAGGGATCATGCCAGAATGTATGGCGCCTTCGACTTTTAATTTAGAATACAACTCTTGATTGATGTTCTCGATTACGGAAGAATCATCTTCGGCATCATGTAAAACGCCGGGTTTTTCGAAACAATAATTTAAAGTTACATCAAAAAATTCTGATAAAGCAATTGCCAATTCGCTAGCAATGGTATCGGCATTCGTGTTTAATAATTGTCCTTTTCCATCGTGTGTTATTGCGCAAAATACAGGAACTATTCCAGTAGATAGCAATGTTTCCAACAATTCCGTATTCACTTTTTTTACATCGCCCACAAAACCATAATTGATTGTAGGATGGTTTCTTTTATCCGATAGAATTAAATTTCCATCAGCACCAGAGAACCCCATCGCATTAGTTGATTTTGATTGTAATTGGGTAACAATATTTTTGTTGATTTGACCTGCATAAATCATCACAACTACATCAAGCATAGCGGCATCGGTGATGCGTCTTCCATCAATCATTTGAGGAACTAAACCAATACTTTCCGCCATTTTTGTAGCTGATTTTCCACCGCCATGAACGAGTACTTTATAGCCTTCAATCATAGAGAAATCAGATAAAAACTGTGCTAATTCCGTTGGGTTGTCAATAATATTCCCTCCAATTTTTATTATCGTTACCGGTTTTTTATTTTCCATTTTCCAATATTTTTTGCAACACTAACTGTGCGGCATAGGTTCTATTGTTGGCTTGTTCGATAACAATTGAATTTTCGCTGTCAATCACTTCATCCGTTACAATTACGTTACGTCTTACTGGCAAACAGTGCATGAATTTAGCATTGTTGGTCAGTTTCATTTTGTCGGTCGTTACGGTCCAGTTTGGGTCGGAATTTGTAATCTGACCATACTCGTTATAATTGCTCCAGTTTTTGGCATAGATAAAATCGGCGTTTTCGAAAGCTTTGTCTTGGTCGTATTCAATCTTGGAGTCTTTCGTGATTTCAGGATTCAATTCGTAGCCTTCAGGATGCGTAATAACAAAATCAGCATCTTGTAATTGCATCATTTCCACAAAGGAATTGGGTACCGCTTGAGGTAATGCTTTAGGATGTGGTGCCCAAGTCAAAACTACTTTTGGACGGTGTTCCGTTTTGTGTTCAGCCATTGTAATTGCATCGGCTAGTGATTGTAATGGATGTCCTGTAGCACTTTCCATATTGACAACCGGTACCGTGGCGTATTTTAAGAAACCCATAAGAACGGTTTCGGCATTGTCTTTTTCTTTGTCTACCAATCCGGCAAAAGCCCTGATGGCAATTATATCGCAATATTGAGAAACTACTGCAGCCGCTTCTTTAATATGTTCCGAAGCACCGGAGTTCATGATGGCTCCATCTTCAAATTCTAATGTCCAACCTTCGCTGGTGAAATTCATTACCATGACGTTCATTCCCAAATTTAAAGCTGCTTTTTGTGTACTCAAACGTGTTCTTAAACTGGAATTAAAAAACAACATTCCTAAGGTTTTGTTCTTACCCAGTTTTTTATTTTTAAGTGGTTTTTTTTTGATTTTTAAGGCTTGTTTCACCCATTCGTCGAGCGAATCTATGTTTTGTATGGATATGTAGTTCATTATCTTAATTTGTTTAATCGGTTATTTACTTCGTCAGTTCGCTTTGCTCGTGTGTTTAATCAATTAACCGAATTAACGATTAACCGCATCAACATTTATACAATTTTAGTAAATGGTATTTCGTTTTTTAAAGCTTTCAAAATAAAATTGTCTTCCAAGCCATTTACAATCCAGGTTTCGATAGTAGCGGCTTTGGCGATTGCCGATGCTTCAATTTTAGACTGCATTCCGCCAGTTCCGTGTGAGGATTTTGAATCGCCGATTTCTTTTTCCAATACTTTTAAATCAGTTACCAAAGAAATGGTTTCAGGAACGGCATCATGGATGGATACTTTGGTATAAATCCCATTCGTATTGGTGGCGATAATCAGAAGGTCAACATTTAATAAAACGGCTGTTAGAGCAGCTAATTTATCATTATCACCAAACTGGATCTCATCCGTTGCTACGGTATCATTTTCATTGATAATTGGGATGTAATTATTTTTGACTAACACATTGATGGTGTTTACGATATTTACTTTAGATTGTTCTTTTTCAAAATCAGAATAAGAAAGTAAACATTGCGAAATCAGCAATCCTAAATCGCGGAAATTTTCATGATAAATCCGCATTAAATGTGGCTGACCAATCGAAGCTAGTGCTTGTTTTACAAAAACATCTTTGTCGTGGTTGTCCAGTTTTACAAATTGTTTGGCCGCAGCAATCGCGCCCGAACTCACAATGATAAATTCGTACTCGTCTTGTAAAACCGCTATTTGCATTCCAATATCTTCAATCTTTCCTCTCGAAATGTGATTGGTTTCTTTGGTTAATGTATTGCTTCCTAACTTTAATAAAATTCTTTTTTTGGCCATTTTTATTTTTTGTTTAGACAAGTCGCAACTTGTCTCTACTAATTTTTACCTGATTTGTCCATTTCCGTAAATATACCACTTATTAGTAACTAGATGTTGCAAGCCGATTGGCCCACGTTGGTGTAATTTGTCCGTGCTTATCGCCAATTCGCCACCTAAACCAAACTGTCCTCCATCCGTGAATCGGGTAGAGGCGTTTTGATATACGGCTGCCGTATCTACATTTTCCATGAATTCCTGGGCAATTGCATCATTTTTTGTGATTATCGAAGCGGAATGTCCACCACAATATTTATTTATTTTGTCAATCGCTTCCTGATCCGAATTGGTTGTTCCAATAACAATTTTATAATCCAAAAACTCTTCGTACCAAATTAAATCCGATTCAATCTGAGGAACAGCTGTTGCTCTGGAAATGCTTTCATCTCCCAAAATCGTAACGTTTCTTTGTTGTAATTCGGTAGTTATTTTTTTTGCAAAAGCTTCCCAGTTTTCAAGATTAGTATCAATTAAAACTTTATCTAAAGCATTGCAAACAGATATGTTAGAGGTTTTTCCGTTAATAATAATGTCTAGCGCTTTTTTTAAATCGGCTTCTTTATTTACATACACAAAATTATTACCTCGACCACTAATTATTACGGGACAAGTAGCGTGTTTTTTTACAAAAGCGATTAAGTTCTCGCCACCACGAGGAACGATTAAGTCCACTTTTTGTGTGGGTTTTTCTAAAAATGCCTGCGTGTCTTCCCGATTGTAATTCAAGTATTCCACCCATTCCTTTGATACATCGTTTGTTATTAAAGCCTGATGCCATAATTCCACAATTTTCAAGTTGGATTGCAAAGATTCTTTTCCGCCTTTCAATAGAATTTTATTTCCGGATTTAAAAGCGATTCCGCCAGCTTCAACAGTAACATCGGGTCTGGATTCATAAATAATCATTATGGTTCCAAAAGCCGCTGTTTTATTAATGATTTTCATTCCGTTTTCATGGTCGAAATTAAAACGCTCTACGCCAATAGGATCTTCTTGACTGGCCAATTGTACCATGGATAAAATCATACCGTCAATTTTGGCGTCATCAACGAGTAAACGTTTTTCCATAGCCAAATCATCCCCAGAATAATTATTGATATCCTGTTGATTCACCGTTTTAAGGTTGGCTCTTTCTAGTTCAAGAAGTTCAGCCATGAGGCTTAAAACGGCATTTCGTTTTTCTATTGGTAGTAACGCATTCATAATTAAGACTGTATTTCTTTCAATGTTTCTTTTAAAGCTATTATAAAGGTATCAATAGCTTCTTTCTTGATTGTCAATGGAGGAAGGATTCTTAATAAGTTTTTATTGTTCGCGTTTCCGGTAAAAATATGCTTGTCCATAATCATTTTTTTACGAAGTGCACTTACGTCAAAATCAAATTCTACTCCTAGCATTAATCCCCTTCCTTTTACTTGGATAACTTCAGTAACTTGTTTAATTGCTTCTAAAAAATAGGCGTAAACGTCATTTACGTTATCCATTAATTTTTGACTTTCAATTACATCTAAAACAGCAATTCCAGCGGCACAAGCCAAATGGTTTCCACCGAAAGTAGTTCCCAATAATCCATAACTCGCTGTGAATTTTGGAGAAATCAAGATTCCGCCAATAGGAAATCCGTTACCCATTCCTTTCGCTAGACAAATAATATCTGCATTGATGTTATGATGTTGGTGTGCAAAAAACTTTCCGCTTCTTCCGTATCCTGACTGCACTTCGTCCAAAATCAGAACGGCATCATATGTTGCGCATATTTTTTCTAATGCCTGAAAAAATTCAGTTGTACCTTGGTCTAAACCGCCCACTCCTTGAATTCCTTCAATAATTACAGAAGAAACATCTCCTTTTTTTAGTTCGTTTTCTACCAACTCGATGTTATTCAGTGGCAAAAAAGTAACGATTTGCTGCGCATTGATTGGAGCAACAATTTTTTTGTTATCTGTTACCGCAACTGCCGCCGAAGTTCTTCCATGAAAGGAATTATCAAAAGTAATCACACGAGATTTATTGTTGTGAAAAGAGGCTAATTTCAAGGCGTTTTCATTGGCTTCAGCTCCAGAACTGCACAAGAATAATGCGTAGTCTTCCAATCCTGAAAGTTTCCCTAATTTTTCAGCTAATTCTACTTGCAATGGATTCTGAATCGCATTCGAATAAAAACCAATATTATCCAATTGATTTTTTAATTTGGCAACATATTCCGGTTGGGTGTGTCCAATGGAAATTACCCCATGACCACCATATAAATCTAAATATTCCACTCCTTTTTCATCTGTAATGGTGCAATCTAGTGCTTTTACAGGAGTGATATTGTATAATGGGTAAACGTCAAATAAGTTCATAATAAATATTTTTACCCACCCCGGTCCTCCCCGAAGGGGAGGGTGACGAGATAGAATTTGATTATTTTATTTTTTTTGCATATTGGCTCCCTCCCCTTCGGGGAGGGTTGGGAAGGGGATTAAAATCCGCTTGGTTTCAAATGTAATCCTGTGGTTTCATCCAGTCCAAACAGTAGATTCATGTTTTGAATGGCTTGTCCTGAGGCTCCTTTTGTTAAGTTATCAATTATTGATGTTATCAATAACCGGTTTCCTTTTTTCATTAAACTAATAATACATTTATTCGTTTGAACCACTTGTTTCATGTTGATTCCAGTGGTGGTAACTGTTACAAAAGGCTGGTCCTTGTAAAAAGCCTCATATTTAGCCACTACATCTTCCAGATTTTCTTCGATTGTTGTGTATAATGTTGCGAAAATCCCTCTGGCAAAATCCCCTCTGTTGGGTACAAAAATCAATTCACTGGTATAATCCGCCTGCAATTGATTGACACTTTGGTTTATTTCGCCTAAATGTTGGTGTTCAAAAGCTTTATAATGTGACATATTATTTGATCTCCAACTGAAATGTGTTGTTTCCGAAGGGGAAACTCCAGCTCCCGTACTTCCGGTAGTGGCGTTGATATGAACATCAGTCGTAAGCATTTCGTTTTTAGCCAATGGTAATAACGCTAATTGAATTGCTGTTGCAAAACAACCTGGATTAGCGATAAATTGGGCATTTTTTATATTCGCTTTGTTTAATTCGGGCAAACCGTAAACGAAAGTTTTTCCGTTAAATTCTTTGTCTTTTGTTAATCTGAAATCATTTCCTAAATCGATGATTTTGGTATGACTCGCAAATTGATTGTTCTCTAAAAACGATTTTGATTTACCATGACCTAAACACAAGAAAACTACATTCACATTTGGATTTACAGTATCGGTAAAGTTCATTTCGATATCGCCCATCAAATCATGATGCGCGACATGAAGTGGTTTTCCGGCGTTTGTCGTGCTGTACACAAAATCAAGTGTAGCATTGGGATGAAACATCAATATTCTGATGAGTTCACCCGCAGTATAACCTGAACCGCCAATTATTCCAATATTAATCATAATCTTATTTTTTAAACGTACTAGAATTAATCCTTATTGGAGTAATTCGATTTGTATTATTTTTTAACCACATAGATACATAGATTTTATTAATTTTATATAGCGTTTCACTTATTGGAGTAAAATATAGCTTTGTGTAACCAAGAATTGGTCTGTATAAGTTCTTTTTTCTATGTTTCTATGTGGTTAAATTTTATATTTGTTGATTAATTCAGAATTTCAATTAATCATGGGTCAGTTTATTTACAGATGAAAATATGTTTTGGGCATTCCCCAGAATTTTGATAAATCCTTTGGCATCGTCAGATGTCCAAGCGTTGTTCATTTCACCGTATTGACCAAAAGTGGTATTCATTAAGTCATTTTTAGATTCAATTCCGTCCAATGTAAAGTGATATGGTTTTAGAGAAACGATAACGGTCCCGTTTACAGTCGTTTGAGTGTCTTCAAGGAAAGCCTCGATGTTTCTCATCACAGGGTCCAAGAATTGTCCTTCATGAAACAACATTCCGTACCAGTTTCCTAATTGTTCTTTCCAGTATTGTTGCCATTTACCTAGCGTATGTTTCTCTAATAAATGGTGTGCTTTGATGATGATTAAAGGTGCAGCAGCTTCAAAACCAACTCTTCCTTTAATTCCAATAATGGTGTCGCCTACGTGCGTGTCTCTACCTATAGCGTAAGCGTTTGCTAGTTTTTCTAAGGTAACGATGTTTTTTGTTGGGGTATCCAATGTTCCGTTGATGCCTACTAATTGTCCTTTTTCAAATTGTAGAGTCACTTTTTCTTCACCCGTTTTTTGCAATTGAGAAGGGTACGCTTCACTTGGTAAAGTTTGATTTGACGTCAATGTTTCTTTACCGCCTACGCTTGTTCCCCACAATCCTTTATTAATGGAATATTGTGCTTTTTCCCAAGAATAATGAACTCCATTTTTAGATAAATAATCCACTTCTTCTTGTCTTGATAATTTTAAATCCCTGATAGGTGTAATGATTTCAATTTCGGGAGCAATGGTTTGGAAAATTAAATCAAAACGAATTTGGTCATTTCCTGCACCAGTACTTCCGTGAGCAATCGCTTCGGCACCAACAGATTTCGCATATTTAATCGCTTCGATAGCTTGAAAAACACGTTCGGCACTTACTGATAATGGATAGGTATTATTTTTTAATACATTTCCATAAATCAAATATTTAATGGCTTTGTCATAATATTTATCAACGATGGTAAGATTTGTATGCTGCGCACTTCCTAATTCGTAAGCTCTTGCTTCAATAGCGGCTAGTTCGGCATCATCAAATCCGCCTGTATTTATAAGAACGGTATGAACTTCATATCCTTTTTCGTTTTTTAAATATTTTAGGCAATATGAGGTATCTAATCCTCCGCTATAAGCTAATACAACTTTTTTCATAATTATTGTTTTTTCTTCCCCCCAGCCCCTCCGAAGGAGGGGGAGCCGAAACTGGCAAAGGGGAATTTTTTGTTATGATTATTTTATTTTTCTCTTTGGCTCCCTCCCCTTCGGGGAGGGCTGGGGAGGGGGTTATTTTTTTAAGAAAAGCGCTTCTTTAATTGATTTTAATCGGTTTGATATTTTGACATTAAAGGGGTGCTTAGGCGGATCTTTAGGCTTTTCTTTTGGGTCATAAAGCATTCCGGTGCATAAACACATTTTGTTGTCTTTACTTTTTAGAATTTCATAATTGGTACAGGTTTGACATCCTTTCCAAAAACTTTGATCGCTCGTCAATTCTGAAAAAGGAACAGGTTTATACCCCAAATCGGAATTGATTTTCATTACCGCTAAACCAGTGGTGATTCCAAAAACTTTAGCCTCTGGATATTTTTTTAACGAATAGTCAAAAACAAATGATTTAATTTTTTTTGCTAAGCCTAGATTTCTGTAATCCGGATGTACAATCAACCCGGAATGTGCTACAAATTTTCCGTGTTGCCAACTTTCGATATAGCAAAAACCGGCAAATTTCCCGTTGTCTAATGCGATAATGGCGTCTTTGTTTTCCATTTTTTTCTGGATGTATTCAGGAGTTCTTTTAGCAATTCCCGTACCTCTCAATAGTGCGGATAATTCTATGGTTTCGCATATTTCCTGCGAATATTTATAATGTTCTTCCTGAGTTGTTATGATAGAAATGTTCATGTCAAAAGCTGGATTTTTGAGTTATAAAATGATTTAGGGGTCTTTTTTGAAGTGCATTTTTTCTAAAATCTATTGTTTTTTCAAAACGGGTCAGGGCAGTACAATAAAATGAATTAAAGTGCACTAATGATGCCTTAGTTTTAATTTGTGGATAGATTGATCCAGTGAAAAATAGCGGTAATTTCAAAACAAAAAAATAAAATGAATAAAGATACGAAACAGCTTTTGGGTACTATATCGATAGCATCCGTACTTCGGGAGAAGTAGAAGGTCTGTTTTTCCGTGACAAAGAAGTTATATGTACACTTATTGTATTCATTGATACAAAAGTACACATATTTTTATAACACAACGCTACTTTTATCTTTTGTAACAAAGTTTTAATAGATTGTTGTTTTTTTTAATCCAAGAAAAACGCATTTACAGGCATAAGTATCAAGGCGTTTATCGAATAGTAAAGTCTTTAAAACATCAGTTTCTAAACTTGTTTTGGTTGATAATTTCTTTAATTTTAGATTTTAAATCTTCTCCAGTGTCATAAACCATTTGTTCGCTACTAGGAAAAGGACTTGGACTTCTTTCAAAATAAGAATAATTATCATCAGTGGCGAGTCGGTCTCCTTTGTAAGTGGCATTTATAGTTTTGAGGTTATCCACCATAACAACTTTCCTTTTTCGTCTAAAACTTCTTTCCCATTAGTATCAATCAGTTTTTTGACACTGTCTTTGATGATGCGTTCTTTTACAAATTATCTTTCTTTAATTTGCTCTGGCGAAATATAAATTTATCTAAAATGGATTGCCATTCCATAATCATACCCAATTCCTTTTTGTTTGTTGCTGAGGTAAACAGTCCATTTATCGTTTAATCCCAATGTGCAGAAGTCCAACAAATCATTTTGAAGACGAACCGGAATAATCATGTTCGTTTCGTTTTTAGTGAAAACCGAAACATAATCAGAACCTTTAAATTCAGCCTCATCCAGCAAATAAACATATTCCTGCTTGCTTTTTTTGTCTTTATTGATATTCAAATTCGAAATCGCATTATCAATTGTCTGATCGTAATTTTCGGAGCTTAACAAGTTTTGGGTTTGCTTTACGCCACATGAGGAGAGTAGTACAAAAAAGGAGAATAAAAAGGTGATTTTTTCCCTGTGGTTTAGTATTAAATAATGGTGTTGTTCCGGCAGTTTATTTTAAGTGGATTTTTTTTTGTTTTTAGTTTAATACTTAAAAAAAGCCATAAAAAAACCCAACAAAAAGAGTACAATTGTTAGGTTTTTGAAGGAGTATTTTATTTTTTATTTGCGAACAAAAGGAGGGAGCAGTTTGCTGGAAACTTCACCAAAGCCAATGCGTACTTGTCCGTTTAGACAATATCCTTTCATAATAACAGTATCATTATCATTGATGAATTTACGTTCAGTTCCATCCTTTAGTTTTATAGGATTTTTCCCGCCCCATGATAATTCTAACATGGAGCCGTAACTGTCCGGTGTAGGGCCTGAAATGGTGCCAGAGCCCATCATATCGCCAGAATTTACACGGCAACCATTAGAGGTATGGTGTGCTAATTGCTGGCTCATGGTCCAATACATATATTTGAAATTCGAACGTGAAATCACAGTTGCTTCTGATTTTTCAGGTTGTATGGCTACTTCTAAATTAATGTCAAAAGAATGTTTTCCTTTTTGTTGCAAATAGGGAAGTGGCGTCGGTTCTTGTTTGGGTCCTCTTGTTCTAAAGGGTTCCAAAGCATCCATAGTAACAATCCAGGGTGAAATAGAAGTGGCAAAGTTTTTTGCTAAGAAGGGGCCTAGCGGCACGTATTCCCATTTTTGAATATCGCGAGCACTCCAGTCATTCAATAAAACCATTCCGAAAATATAATCTTCGGCTTCGGATACTGCAATATTTTCTCCCATGATATTGACATCCGTAGTGATAAAAGCGGTTTCCAGTTCAAAATCAACAGAACGGGAAGGCCCAAAAACAGGTGTGGTTTCACCATTAGGTAAGGTTTGTCCCATAGGTCTGTGTACAGGAATTCCGGAAGGAATAATGGTAGAACTTCGCCCATGATATCCTACAGGAATGTGAAGCCAGTTGGGCAATAATGCGTTTTCAGGATCGCGAAACATTTTTCCTACATTTGTAGCGTGTTCCTTGCTTGAATAAAAATCCGTATAATCGCCAATTAATACGGGTAACTGCATTTCTATATCTTCCATTTCAAAGATGATTATATCTCTGTCTTTGGTATTATCTTGTAATTTCAGATTTTTTTCGTCAAAAATTTCAGCAATTCGGTTTCGAACCAAACGCCAGGTTTTTTGGCCGTCTGAAATAAAATCATTTAAAGTGTCCTGCATGAACATATCATCGGTCAGTTCTATACCTTCAAAATAATTTAATTGTTGTAAAGCACCCAAATCGATTGCGAAATCTCCAATTCTAGTTCCAACTGTTACGATGTTTTCTTTGGTTAAAAAAACACCAAAAGGAATATTTTGAATGGGAAAATCACTATTGAATGGTACTTCTAGCCAGGACTTTCTATTGGTATCGTTAGCTGTTATCGGCATATTTTGTTAATTATTTTGTTAAAAAATTACTCATCAAATATATTATAATCTAACTATTAACCAAACGTTTTTTTGTATTTTTGCATCAAAATTAACGAAAATCAAAGAAATGCAACGCGACGAACAAATTTTCGACCTTATTCTGGAAGAACAAGAAAGACAAATTCACGGATTAGAACTTATCGCTTCGGAAAACTTCGTAAGTGATGAAGTAATGGAAGCAGCTGGTTCTGTTTTAACTAACAAATATGCTGAAGGGTATCCTGGCAAAAGATACTACGGCGGTTGTGAAGTAGTTGATGTTGTGGAACAAATTGCCATTGATCGAGCTAAAGAATTATTTGGTGCTGCATATGCAAATGTACAGCCACATTCTGGTTCTCAAGCCAATACAGCGGTTTACCACGCTTGTATCAAACCAGGAGATAAAATTTTAGGTTTTGACTTGTCTCATGGTGGGCACTTAACGCATGGTTCTCCTGTAAACTTCTCTGGACGTTTGTATACTCCGTCTTTTTATGGTGTTGACAAAGAAACTGGACGGTTAAATTACGATAAAATTCAAGAAATAGCCACTAAAGAGCAACCAAAACTAATCATCGCAGGCGCTTCGGCTTATTCTCGTGATATGGATTTTGAGCGATTCAGAGTAATTGCTGATAGTGTTGGCGCTATTTTATTAGCAGATATTTCTCACCCTGCCGGGCTTATCGCCAAAGGCTTGATGAATGATCCATTGCCCCATTGCCATATTGTAACTACTACAACTCACAAAACATTGCGTGGCCCTCGTGGAGGATTAATTTTGATGGGTAAAGATTTCGAAAATCCATTTGGTTTAACCACCCCAAAAGGAGAAATCAGAATGATGTCTTCCTTATTAGACTTGGCCGTTTTCCCAGGAAATCAAGGTGGTCCGTTAATGCATATTATTGCTGCAAAAGCAGTCGCGTTTGGCGAAGCTTTGAAAGATGAATTTTTTACCTATGCGTTACAATTGCAAAAAAACGCAAATGCAATGGCAGATGCTTTTGTAAAAAGAGGGTACGAAATCATTTCTGGCGGCACGGACAATCACATGATGCTAATTGATTTAAGAAATAAAAATATTTCTGGAAAAGATGCTGAAAATGCATTGGTAAAAGCAGAAATTACTGTGAATAAAAACATGGTACCTTTTGATGATAAATCACCATTTGTAACCTCAGGTATTCGTGTAGGAACTCCAGCTATTACCACTCGTGGTCTGGTTGAGGAAGATATGGAAACCATTGTGGCATTAATAGACCGGGTATTAATGAACCATACGGATGAAGATATTATCGAAGAAGTAGCCAATAAAGTAAACGAAATGATGAGCGAAAGAGCTATCTTCGTATACTAAAAAATACGTCTTAAAGGTTTTAAAGTCGAAAGTCGAAAGTCTTTGATTAGAATTTAATATTCTGTCTTAGTTTTTGGCTTTCGACTTTATGACTTTATGACTTTCTAACTTTAAGACTAAAAAAATGTCCGTACTACGATTAAAATTACCAACAGATCCCAGATGGGTCAATATTGTAGAAAAAAATATTGAGGAAATCCTCACAGATCACGCTTGGTGCGAACAGAAAGCAGCTACAAATGCGATTACAATAATTACCAATAACTCGGAGCATCAGGATCTAGTGAAGGATTTATTGGCTTTGGCCAAAGAAGAACTTGATCATTTTGAGCAAGTACATGATATTATCATTAAACGCGGCCTAAAGTTGGGACGCGAGCGTAAGGATGATTATGTCAATGAACTGTATCTGTACATGAAAAAAAACGCTACCGGAAACAGGATTTCTGCTTTAGTGGAACGGTTATTGTTTTCAGCTATGATAGAGGCCAGAAGCTGTGAGCGTTTCAAGGTGCTTTCAGAGAATATCAACGATGAAGAATTAGCTATTTTTTATAGGAATTTAATGGAAAGCGAAGCAGGACATTATACCACTTTTATAACCTATGCACGTAAATATGGGGTAGGAATCGATGTTGAAAAACGATGGAGAGAATGGCTGGAATTTGAGGAGAATGTTATAACAAATTATGGAAATAAAGAAACAATTCATGGATAAAATCTATTTATGTGTTTTTATTTTTATTTTAAATAAATTTATATTCGTGTAATTATACTAGTAATCAGTAATTTGTGTTTTATTTATTTTTAAAGAATGCTGTTTTAATTCTAAACTATTTTTTTTTGCTGTAAATTTATATTTTTTGATTTATATTTATGTTTTTAAATTTAATTCTAACAATTATCTATTGCTATGAAGCTCAATTTTAATTATGATGGAAACATAGCTTGCAGGGCTATATTGCAAGAGCAATTAGAAAAATTAGAGATTAATTATCAACTTTTAGACTTAGGGCAAATTGAAATTGTGGATGCTATTTCAGAAGAGAGTTTGAACGCACTTCAGGATGTTTTAAAAAAATATGGGATTCAAATTATCAATAATCCAAAAGCACAATTAATCCAAAAAATTAAAGATGCTATTATAGAAATAGTGTACGATAAAGATAAATTTCCGGACGTAACGATATCTCAATATTTAGCAGACAAACTGAACTTCAGATATGGGTATATCACTAATGTTTTTTCAGAATATACCCATACCTCTATTGAGAATTTCATTATTATTCAAAAGATTGAAAGAGCAAAAAAATTAATAATTGAAGAGAAACTGACTTTAACGGAGATTTCGTATGAGTTAAACTATAGCAGTGTAGCCTATTTGTCTACGCAATTTAAAAAAGTAACCGGATTAACTCCTTCCTTGTTTAAAAGAATTGTAGGTAAAAGAAGGAAATTATCAAACAAAGAATAAATAAAATTTAAAAAATAATTCCCTATTTTATGATTGCACACCAAGATTCAATGCATATTCTTCTGGCTGATGATGACGAAGATGATCGCACTTTTTTTAGTGAAGCTTTGCAAGAACTCAAAATGAACAATGATTTAACGCTGTTTAAAGATGGTAAAGATCTGATGGATTATTTAGAAAATCCATTAAGTAAGTTGCCTCATGTTTTATTCTTGGATTTGAATATGCCCGGAAAAACAGGACTGGATTGTTTGAATGAGATTAGAGCCAATAGTCGATTTAAAGAGGTTTCAATTGCAATATATTCTACTTCTTCCTCAGAGAAAGATATTGAAGATACTTTTATTAAAGGAGCCAATATTTATATTAAAAAGCCAAATGACTTTATAATGTTGAAAAAAGTAATCAAGGAAGTTGTACACATGAATTGGCAATTTCATTCTTCAGGACTAAACATAGAAACTTTTTTCTTTAGCATATAAAAAAGAATAAATGAAAATTTTAGGACTATATAAAAATTCTCAAGTCTTTAAAATAGCTTTGGCCATTGCAATTGTTGTGGTTTGTTATATTGCTTCAATGTTTTATTCTCAAATGGAAAAACTGGATTCAACAGTTGAATTAATTGCAAATTCAAATGAAACCCAAATCGAATTAGAGAAACTTTTGTCGATTATCAGTATTTACGAAACGAGTTTGCGGAGTTATATCATAACAAAAGAAGATAGCTATATTGAAAATCGGTTTTTGAGCAGAGGAAAAATAGAGGAAAGCATCAAAAAGTTAAAAGAGTTGACCGCTAATAACGCTTTGAGAAATAAAGATATTGAACAGCTCGAAAAAATCATCGATTACCGCTTTAAGTTATTCAGACAAACCTACATTATTGCTAAAAGTAAAAATTCCGGCCCGATTGATTTAAATGCAAAGTTACTCGAAAGTAGTAAAGTCACTGAAGAAATGAAATCCTTTGTGACCGAAATTATATTTTCGGAAAGTAGAAAAACAAAATTTCAAAATGACAACCATCAATTTGAATTGCAGGACTCCTTAATTACGGCTTTTTTATTAGTCATCCTCTCGCTTTTGATTTTATTGCTTTCCTTTCAAAAAATGAATGTTGATATTGACGAACTTAAAAAAGCAAATGACGCATTAAATTTACTAAACGAATCCTACAACGCTGCAGAAAAAACAGCAGGTTTTGGACATTGGATGGTTAATATAGAAACAAAAAAGTATACTTTTTCAGATAATTTATTCCGTTTAATGGGAGTTGAGCCTAAAGCTTTCGAACCTAATATTGAAAATTCGATTCCATACATACATCCCGATGATTTAGAATATGTAACTAAAGTACACCTGGATTCTTTGATAAATCACCAGTCGACTTCCATGATATTTCGGTTTTTAACACCAAGCGGCGATATCAAATATATTATGGGTGTTGGAAGTTTTACTACTAATGGAAAAGGAGATTTAATAAAAATTGGGGTAAATTATGATATCACTAATCAATATAAAAAAACACTTGAATTAGAAGAAAGTAACAAAGAACTAAAATATATTAATACAGAACTGGAAGCTTTTAATGACATTGTAAGCCATGATTTGCAAGAACCGCTTCGTAAGATTCAAATGTTCATTTCCAGACTGGAAGAAAAAGAATTGGACTTGATTTCACGACAAGGGAAGGAATATTTTTCTAAAGTACGAGTGGCAGCTAACAGAATGCAAACGTTATTAATTGATTTAGTCAATTATTCCAGAACTATAAAAGGCGATAAAGTTTTTGTAACAACGGATTTGAATGTAGTTTTGGGCGAAATACTCCAGGATTTATCATCAAATATTGAAGAGAAAAAAGCCGAAATTCAAATAGGTAAATTACCAACCATTACTGCAATACCTTTTCAAATTAAACAGCTCTTTATTAATTTGATTTCCAATTCACTTAAATACAGCAAGGAAGATACAGTTCCTGAAATAAGTATCACTTCTAAAAACATTACGGATAAAGAAGTCCGGGAGTATAAAATAAGCAATAAAGACGAGTATTATAAGATTGTTGTTACTGATAACGGAATAGGTTTTAAACAGGAATATGCCGAAAAAATATTTCTTTTGTTCAAGCGTTTGGAAACTGATTCTAAATATTCAGGAACCGGGTTGGGATTGGCTATTTGCAGTAGAATTGTAGACAACCACAATGGTTTTATACAAGTAAAAGGGAAGCCAAATGTAGGGGCTAAATTTTATATTTTTATTCCAAAAGGGGATGTGATTTAATTAAATTACAAAAAAACAGAATGATATCAATATCAGAAGCTACTACGAAAGATTTAAAAACCATTCAGGAGATTGCCTATAAAACTTGGCCTCAAACTTATGGAGCCATATTGTCAAAAGAACAAATTGACTATATGCTTGAACTCTTTTATTCAGAACACGCATTACTTGAAAATTTGATCCAAAAAGGACATCGTTTTCTTTTGGTACATCAGGATGAATTCTGCCTTGGTTTTGCCTCTTATTCACATAATTATTTAGCGCAAAACCTAACGCGGCTGCACAAGATTTATTTGCTTCCAGAAGCACAAGGAAAAGGAGCAGGGAAGCTATTGATTGATACAATTGAAAATTTGGCTAGAGAAAATAATTCGGTTGCGGTCTCTTTGAACGTAAATAAATTCAACAACGCATTGTCTTTTTATAAAAAAACAGGGTTTGAAATTGTTTCCGAAGAGGATATTGAACTAAAGCACGGGTATAAAATGGAAGACTACAGAATGGAAAAAAAGCTATAATCACCAAAAATTGCTTATTGAACAACAGCAGGAGAAGTTAGGAAGAGTGCGTATACTTCCGGAGTTATAAAAGCAGATGACAGTACACCACCATAAAAAATGGACTTGAGCGGAGTCCCAAAAGAGCAGCATCAGCCGACCATTTTTTGACGGTTATTTTACCCGAAATGAAAAAAAGTATTCAAAGTAAGGACACCTTGATCTTTAATAAAGAATTTGAGAATATAACAATCAACTGTAACCGATGTCATGCAATGGAAAACGCACCTTTTTTTACGATCAAGACACCCACAGACAGAATCACCAATAAGAAAATAATATGTTAGAAAAAATCATTAATACAGACAATTCAAAAACCACAATAATCATTCGTTTCATAGTAGGAGCAGTGTTTTTATCGGAAGGTATTCAAAAGTTTTTGTTTCCAGCAATTCGCGGAGCTGGGAGATTTGAAAAAATAGGTTTGCCTTCACCTGATTTATTAGGAAGTTTTGTTGGTGCATTTGAAATTATTTGTGGCGTCTTACTTTTAATTGGGTTGTGTTCGCGCTTAGCAAGTATTCCTTTACTTATAGTTATGCTAGTAGCATTTGCAACAACAAAATCAGATGTTTATTTAGAAAACGGATTTTGGGAACTGCTTCATGGTAGCAGAACTGATTGGGCAATGCTTTTAGGTAGTTTTTATTTACTAATAAAAGGGAGTGGATTTTGGTCTGTGGATAAAGCTTTGATGAAGAATGAATGAACTTGTAAATCCAATTACAAATAAAAAAAGATGGTCTGTTGCCAGACCACCTTTTTAAACAAATTATAAAATCTAAATTAAAGTAAGTCAAAACGGTCTAGGTTCATCACCTTAGTCCATGCTGCTACAAAGTCCTTTACAAATTTTTCTTGACCGTTTTTATACCCGTAAACTTCAGCTATGGCTCTTAGTTCCGTATTAGAACCAAAAATAAGATCTACACGAGTTCCTATCCACTTCAATCCGCCTGTTGTACGATCACTTCCTACGAATGCGTCATCTGACTCAGAAACTGCTTTCCAGGTGGTACTTAAATCAAGTAGGTTTACAAAGAAATCGTTTGTAAGGGTTTCTGGATGTTTCGTGAAAACACCATTTTGAGACTGATCGAAGTTTGAATTCAATGCACGCATACCGCCTACAAGAACAGTCATTTCTGGAGCTGTTAAGGTCAATAATTGCGCTTTGTCAATCAGCATTTCTTCTGCTGATATCGTATATTTTGTTTTAACATAGTTACGGAAACCATCTGCTTGAGGCTCAAGAACGTCAAATGATTCTATATCTGTTTGTTCTTGTGATGCATCTGTACGTCCAGGTGTAAATGGTACTGAGATAGTTTGACCTGCTATTGATGTCGCTTTCTCTATCGCTGCACTACCACCTAAAACAATTAAATCAGCAATTGAAACTTGTTTACTATCAGATTGAGCACTATTGAACTCTTTTTTGATATTCTCAAGTTTGTTAAGCACTTTTTCCAGTTGTGCTGGGTTGTTCACTTTCCAGTCTTTTTGTGGAGCAAGACGAATGCGACCCCCATTAGCTCCCCCACGTTTGTCAGAACCACGGAAAGTAGAGGCAGATGCCCACGCAGTTGAAACTAATTCTGAAACAGACAATCCTGAAGCAAGAATAATAGTTTTAAGGTTAACTATATCTTGATCATTAACCAATGGATGTGTAACCGCAGGAATTGGATCTTGCCAAATTAGTTCTTCAGCAGGAACTTCTGGTCCCAGATAACGTACTTTTGGTCCCATATCTCGGTGAGTAAGCTTGAACCATGCTCTGGCAAATACATCATTAAATTCTGCCGGATTTTCTAGAAAGCGTCTTGATATTTTTTCATAAGCAGGATCAAAACGTAATGAAAGATCTGTAGTCAGCATAAACGGTTGATGACTTTTGGAAGGATCATGAGCATCTGGCACCGTGCCAGCGCCTGCATCCCCTTTTGGTTTCCACTGATGGGCACCAGCTGGACTTTTGGTCAATTCCCATTCGTATCCAAAGAGATTTTCAAAATAGTTATTACTCCATTTTGCAGGTGTTGTTGTCCATGCTCCTTCAAGACCGCTGGTTATTGTATCCCCTGCATTTCCGGTACCGAAGCTGTTTTTCCAGCCTTTACTTTGCTCCTCAATAGGGGCTGAAGCCGGTTCTCGTCCTACATATTTATTTGGATCTGCAGCACCGTGGGTTTTACCTAATGTATGTCCACCGGCACTTAACGCTACGGTTTCTTCATCATTCATTGCCATACGAGCAAACGTTTCACGAATATCATGAGCGGCCAATACTGGATCTGGATTTCCATTAGGCCCTTCTGGATTTACATAGATTAATCCCATTTGAACTGCGGCTAGCGGTTGTTCTAATTCGCGTTCTTCATTGTAACGATTGTCACCTAACCATTCCCGTTCTGAACCCCAATAAATATCTTCATTTGGTTCCCAAACATCCTCACGACCTCCAGCAAAACCGAAAGTTTTAAATCCTGCGGATTCAAATGCACAGTTACCACTTAAAATTAATAAATCAGCCCAAGAAATTTTTCTGCCATATTTTTGTTTGATGGGCCATAGTAACAAACGAGCCTTGTCTAGATTCGCATTATCAGGCCAACTGTTTAGTGGTGCAAATCGTTGTGTACCAGCTCCAGAACCACCGCGTCCATCAGCAATACGATAAGTTCCTGCACTATGCCATGCCATTCTAATAAAGAATCCTCCGTAAAAACCATAATCTGCCGGCCACCAATCTTGTGAAGTATTCAATAAATCCATAATATCTTGCTTTAAGGCAGCATAATCTAAAGACTTGAACTCTTCCGCATAATTGAACGAATCCCCCATTGGGTTTGACAGTTCAGAGTGTTGGCGTAAAATGTTTAATTTTAACTGATTTGGCCACCAGTCTCGATTTGAGGAAGCTGAACCAGCACCATGCTTTGCAGGAGTACCAGCACTCGCACCATGATTAAATGGACATTTGTTTTCTCCGTTGACATCGTAAGATGTGGAGCTCGGGTTTGTGTTATTTTCCATAGTATGATTTGTTTTTTATTTTCTTTAAAGCAAAGTTACATACAAATTACTTTTCCTAAATTAATTTTTAATAGATAAAAACTATAGTGGTTGTCATTAATTCTGAATTTATCAATTTATTAAGAATAATCAATTAAAAAGTCATCTGCATTTGTGTATTGGTATTCTTTTGGTTTTAAGTGCACTAGTTTACTAGAATTGGGCTCCACTTTTTTTTAGTTCTGATTTATGTTTAAATAAAGGAAATGGAATAGCAAAGGTGGTTATGGAATATCTCAGCATTGACATAATACTTCTTATACTGATAAATTTAGTGCGAACTAAAAAATAAATGATAATTTAATCCCAAACTAAGCCATCCTTGGTGCTGTTAGCTGTAACTTTAATCCAAAAAACAAAAAAATGAGTTTATTTGACGATAAAAAAAGTAAGGATCAAAATCCGATAGTATCAGCTCATGAAGCTTGGGTTGGAATTTTATATTCTTGCATTTCTGCGGACAATCAAATTACTGATTCGGAAACAGCAGCATTATCAAGAGTATTGCATTCTAAAGAACAATTTATAGGAATCGATATTGCGCCTCTTTATGCAAAATCCTATACTTTAAGAATTGAAATGGGGCAATTAAAATATCTTTCTGCCTGTTGTGAATGGATCCAGAAAGAAGATAAAGAAACCGTTTTTGCACTTGCATTAGAAGTACTACTTGCGGATGGAAAATTGGAGAAGGAAGAAAAAAACATAATTGAAGTATTGTCTAATCGACTCCAAATAAAGGCATCAATGACCAGTAAAATAATTGAAGTGATATTCTTGAAAAATAAAGGAAACAACAAAGAGATATAAACAGGCCAATGTAAACCGTGTCATAATATAAAAGAGGTTTGATCTACACTGATTTTGTAAGACTAACAATTAGAGGAGTATTTTGAATTGCAATACTCTTTTTTGGTTTGATGCGTTATTTATGTTGAATTTATTATGTACTTTAGAATACTGTAATTACGGAACCAAAAACAACAAGAATTATTCGCGACTGTTGTTTTAAAAAAACTATTGACCATCAAAAAGAAAATCAAAATAGCAAAGGAAAGTATTCACAAAAAACTTCATAGGGAACCCATAATCACGCATCCCAGACTGAAGTTTATCCCTAATGTTGTACTCAATTTGATCAGTTGTCTAGTTACATTAATCATAGTGGGAACTTTACTGTATTTAGTGCTGCACTATCTGATCATGAAATTTTATTATTTGGATTAAAAAAAAAAGCCATATTTTAAAAATTGAAATTGAGTATAAAACTAATAGTACTCATATTCGTTTTATTTAAAATATAATTTTTGTTAGCATAGGTTTCACCCGCATTGAACTTGTGTACATACAATAATTGCGCATCAAACCCTTTTAACATCCCCTGAAATTGGTAGCGAACATCAGCATTGGTCTGCACATAAGAAGGCAATTCGTATTTATTTAAGGAAATGTTTTTCACGTCTGGCAAATCAAAATAACCTACAGCCAAATGCGATTTGAATATTTTTTTAGGATTCGTATATTGTATTTTGGTCATTACCGCATGCACATCTCCAAAACCTTCATTCCGTTCTCTGGCCATAAAGGTGTAAAACGGGTCTCGTCCCCATTCTCGTGGCATTAAATACCTTCCTTTAGCAGTTATTCGATTGTAATTTAAAGTAATTTCTATTTTTTTATTCTGCCAGCCTAATCTTCCACCAAAAGTTTGTGAATTGCCATTTTTTTCAAAATAGGTTTTGCGTGGATTTTTATTTCCGCCGAAATTCAAGGCATTTTGGTAAATCGTCTGAAAACCAAAAAGCAGTTTCGAGTTTGGATTTAAATTGTATTTGTAGTCCATTTGCAATAGCGTCGAATTGAATATATTCTCAGCATATTGGTTCCATATAAGTGTTTTTAAATTCTTTATCGATTCATTTTGTATGCCTACAATATAAATTCCGTTACTGTCTAAATTCCCTGCATAATCGGATTTTGTTCCATCGGGATTCACGCCAGTTGGGTAAATCCCTATGGATTCTGCAATTCTGAAATATTTCATGGTACTTCGTGGCGAAATTCCGTATAGGTACCCTACATTTATTTTAGTTTTTTTGAGTTCATTAAAATCGATCCATATTCCATCGACTTCAGTAGGCCGCATTCTGCCGTCCTGCAGATTTATGAACGACGTATTCAATAGTTGTTTTCCAAGGGTTACATTAGAATTTTTGTAGTTGTATTTTAAAAATAATTCTTCTAACCGGCTTAAATTGTCTTTACTTGATACGTTTTGAAAATCAAAAAGCGCTACTTCATATCTATTGGATAAATTTGTTACCGGATCTTTTTTAGAAAAATCAGAAGAACCGATATCATAAATGTAATAGCCACTGACCCCAAATTGAAAATTATGAAATTTAGCCGTTTCAAACTTTACACCGCCACCAACAGCATTGGCATAATAATCAGATAAGCCACTTTCATTGTTGGTACTCATAAAAAAATAGCGAAAATGGCCGATGAAGTTTCCGTTTTTGAAAGCATTTAAAATCGAGGTGGAATCAATTTTTTTATTATTTTTCTCTTTCCAAACGGCTGGCTTATTCGAAACTTCCTGATATTGTGCCGAGGAATGGAAACTAATTAAAAGTAAAAAAGTTGAGATTAATATAGCGAAAAAAGATTTCATTTGTAAGTCTTTAATTTTTTTACAAAAATAATCGGAGTCCTATAAATGGGAGGTAACTTTTATCACATTGGCTCAAAAAATAAAGCCGAATGTTTAAACATTCGACTTTATGACTTTTGACTTTACGACTTAATTATTATCTGAAAGTATAATCAACACCGGTAACTTGAGTTAAGAGTGTTTCAGGAGCATCAAGAATTATTGCGTTTTTTTGCGGTGTAGGTGTAACAGGAGAATTTTGTTTTAAATAATCTCTCATCACCGAATGCAAGGTTTCATTAGTGTTTTTAGCATCCATGACGCCTTTCATCCTGCAAAGCATGTCCACAGGATCTCCGTCACGCTCACAGGCCATGATTGAATACAATTTATCAGGATCTAATGGCGTATTTTTCATCGTAATACTTTGAACTCTTTTGTCCATTTCGGCAAAAGCATTAAAGCGGACTTCCATTCCTTTGAACTTAACTACCCATCCACCAAAGCGTTTAGAAGCGTCATAAGCAAAAACATTGTTTAATTCTTTTTCCAGCCAGTTTTTCAATTGCTTTCCGGTAACTTTGGCTGTTCTTACTGTGCTGTCAACTGGTAACATATCAAAGATAAATCCGTTTGTAATAGGAATGTTTCCGGTTTGATCCGGTGTTGTTTTTGGTGGACAAAAGCGAAATCCATTCGAAAGATTAATATCAATATCTGGAAATTTCCAGTGTAAGGCATTCAGGATCATTGTGTCAATTGGATTTTCTACTACAAAATAGCGGTACAAAGGAATCGTGCTGTATCCAATAATGGTATTAATTTGTTCCTGATAAACGAATTCTTTTTCTATTAATAATTTTTCTATTGTTGCATCCGGTTTTATTTTTGGAGAGTCAACTTCCAGTAGTTCATAATTGTCATCAATGACTTTTCCGTTGAGAATGGTTAAATCTAATTTTCCAATAAACGAACCAAAAGCTCCCGGTTCAACCACTTTTGAATACTTACAAACAATTGGTTTGCGCACTCTTTCATGTGTATCGCCACCCAAAATGTAGTTTACACCCTCACATTCCGGTCGGTTTGCCAATGCTATTTGTTGGGACAGGCCCAAGTGTGCAATTATAAGTACATAGCTGCATTGTTCTTGATTTCTAAGGACATCCACATAATGCGCCAGATTTTCTTCAGGATCAGTATAGATAATACCTTTGCTGTAATTGGGACTTTGTCTTAGCGGTACTAATGGATCGGTATATCCTAAAAAACCAATTTTTGCTCCGGCAACATGCCAAATAGTATACGGTTGAAAAATAAGTTCCCCACGTTTTCCATTGCCCAGGTCATGATACATATTGGTACAAATTTTTGGTGCATCAAGGGAACCTAATAACGTTTGCATCTTTCTTTTTCCATAAATCACCTCCCAATTTCCGGGAAGATATAAGTCGTAATTCAATGCATTTAAAATGGGAACAAAAGCTTCACCGGTAGTTTCTACGCTTAATTCGCTACCTTGAAACATGTCGCCGGTGTCAATGGTATACGTATTTGGGTTTTTCTTTTTGAGTTGTTTCAGTAAAGTTGCCATGTAGGCATAACCGCCCGTTTTTCTAAAAACAGCTTTCCCATTTTCCCAAAATAACTCATCATGCGGATGAATCTGACAATGCACATCAGTGGTTTGAAGAATAGTAATTGTTTGCGGTTTAGTACCATCGATTGCTATATTCAAGTTTTTTTCTGTGGGCTCAGTTGTATTTGCAATAACGGAAATAGGTGAAATAATCACTGCGCCTAGACTTAAAGTTCCTACTGATTTCAGGAAATTTCTTCGGTTATTGCTCATCTTTTTTAGGTTTTTAGGTTTGTTTTTTAACAGATTTTGATACGGTAGTTCATTTTATTTTGCTAAAAATAATCGGTACTGGTATTTAAAATCCTCCCTTTATATAGCTCCAGCCTTGCTCTTGTTTTTCTACAATTTCAGCAATTCCAACCGGCACATATTCTACTTCGGAGATTAATTGGTCTTTGGTTACTTTCTGACTTTTCATGGTGTTTTCGCATACTAAAAAACGAACTCCTTTTGCCCGTAGCGCTTTTATGGATTCTAATTGTTTTGATTTTGCAGTCATTACAAATGGTAAACCCATACTGTGAATTACTACTTCGTATTTGGCATTTGGCCAATATGTCGTTAGATTTTTTAGTTGGTTTACAATTGCTTTTTGTTGCAAAGTATCAGTAGCATTGGTAAACTGAAAAACGATTTTGTGGTTTTGCGCTTTTTTTTGTGCCAATGTGCCAATGGAAATCATGATAAATACCAGGATAAATGAAAGCGTTAGGTTTTTCATAATGGAGTTTTAAGATTGTTTTTTTTGTTTTTCGTTTTTTCGGCTTTTATTGGTTTGAAAGGTCCAAATTTATGTTGGGTTTCCGTAAATGAATCTGAAAATGGACCAAAAGGATGATCCACCGGTTTTTTGGAAATATTGGGCCAGTCTTGACTTAAATCTTTCGACGGTCTTTCCAGATTTTCTACATAAGCAGCAATATCCCAAGATTCTTCATCGGATAATTGAGGGCTTTCATAAGATGCACCCAATGGCATATTGTATTTTATATAGCCGGCAAACCGACTGATTCTAAACAATCCTGCGCCGCTATTATATGAATTTTTGCCCCAAAGTGGCGGATAGGTGTATTCCTTTTTATCTTCGGCCAAAATTCCCTGACCATTCATTTGATGGCAACTGGCACATTTTTTATTATACAATGCGCTTCCTTTTAGGGGATCGGCAGCACGATTTAAATATTCCAGATCATAAATTCCCGAGGCATTCGATTCTTTCCCTTTAGGTACATTACTGCCAATATATTCAATGTACGCGATCATGGCTTTCATTTCCTTTTCATCTCTTTCCAGAGGCTGACCATTCAAACTTCTCTCGATGCAATCGTTGACTCTTTTATAAAGATCTTCTACTTGCCCGCTTCGGGCTCTCATTTTTGGATACATCGAATATACGGAACCATAATTGTTTCCCCAAGGCTTTGTACCGGCATCCAGATGGCAATTGTTGCAATTCATTCCATTAGTAATTGGTTTGACACTGCCATTTGGACCCAAATATTTTGCCGTATGCGCAATTAGATCTTTGCCATATTCTACTTCCTGTTTTAAAGTTGAATCTTTAATCAGAGCGATGTCAGCCGGTTTCCAGAATTTTGCCGTTTCATTTTGCAAAATCACTTTTTTCTTTGCATCGATATAAAGAGAATCGAGATTTGAATCATTATTTTGAAACGAAGCGGTAATTGTGGTATTGAAAAACAAACCGACGAAGAAAACCATTACCAGGAAGATAATGGTTATAAACAGATAGATTAGCCTTTTTACGAGCGATTTAAATGGAATGATATTTTGTTTTTCTGGATTCATAGGGTATTAATGAGGCAGTTTGTCTCTAAAATAACCATATACCCAAGTTCCCACTATTGCAAAAAACAGAGTAACAATCATCACTGTGGCACCCGTTCCAATTTGTGCAAATAATGGTCCAGGACAAGCTCCTGTTACTGCCCAACCCAATCCAAAGATAAGGCCACCATAAATTTGGCCTTTGTTGAAAGTTTTGTCATGAAATTCAATTTTTTCGCCATAAATGGTTTTAATATTGAATTTTTTTATCATGAAAACGGAAATTATCCCCACCACTACAGCACTTCCTATGATGCCATACATGTGAAAAGATTGGAAACGAAACATTTCCTGGATGCGATACCAGCTGATTACCTCGGATTTTATAAATACAATACCAAACAAAACACCTATGATTAAGTATTTCAAATTGTGATACCATTTGTGTTCTAATTGGCTCTCGTTGATACAAACCGTATCTAAAGAACGCGTTTCGAAATCTGTATTTTGATCTTTAATGTTCATAATTTGTAATTTAAAGTGAAAGAATAAATGGTAAAATAACATTTGCCATAATCAATCCGCCAATGAAGAAACAACATGTTGCTATAAGCGATGGCATTTGTAAATTAGACAAACCAGAAATAGAATGACCGCTGGTGCAACCTCCCGCATAGCGAGAACCAAAACCAATAAAAAAGCCACCAATAACCATCATAAAAAAGCCTTTGAGTGTAAATAAACTTTCCCACGAGAACAATTGTTCCGGTAACATTCCATAAATTTCAGTTATACCGTAGCCTGCCAATTCGGTTTTTAGATTTCCATCAATAGTAATTGGATTTGGATTTGACAAAAAGCTGTACGCGATCACACCACCTAATATAATACCGAAAACGAAAAACATATTCCAAATTTCTTTTTTCCAGTCATATTTGAAAAACGTAATATTTGCCGGTAAGCACATGGCGCAAGTGTGGCGTAGAGAGGCGCTAATACCAAATGATTTGTTTCCAATGATTAACAAAGCCGGAACCGTAAGTCCAACTAATGGACCTGCAATGTACCAAGGCCAAGGTTCTTTGATTAATTCTAAAATTTCCATATTTATTTTTTTATTACAACAAAGGTTATATTTATAAATGAGTAGTTGTGTTACTTTTGTCACACAAGAAAAAAAAAGTAAAAAATGACAATAATTTTATTTTTTTAATAACTCGTCTAGCATTTCTCGGAACGAATCACTATTCCAATTTGCTGTTCCAATTTTGGCTACGATTACATTTCCTGATTGATTAATAATATAGGTTGCCGGAATTGTCGCTGATTCCATTTCTAATGGAGGATTGGTTACCGATTGATACACAGGAAGCGTCAGATTTTCTTTAATCATAAAAGCATTTGCTTTTTCGAAGGAATCCGTTGTCACAAACAAAAAGACTATTTTGTCTTGATAATCAACATATAATTTTTGAATGCTTGGCATTTCGGCAATACAAGGTGGACACCAGGTGGCCCAGAAATTAATGAATACTATTTTACCTTTGTATGCGTCCAATGACACCGTCTTTCCGGTGGCGTCTTTTAATTGCCATTGATAAGTTGACAGTTCTTTTTGATCCATAACGGCAATTGTTTTAGGCGAAAAAGCAATTAATCGATTCAGTTCTACTTTTACAAAAGTGCCCAACGGACTGAACAGAAGTAGTGCTATTAATACGATAAAAACAATATTTTGAACAGTCGATTTTTTTAATTTTTTTGGCTCCATTTTTTTAATTATTATTCTCTAAAAAGAGATGATTTTAGATTAAAATTAGCGGGTTGTTTTTTATAAAGAGTCTTTCGGCATTCGGATTTCAATAATTAGTGATGATACAATGGTGATGACACCGATTAGAACAATGGCATAATTTACACCAAATAAATCAGCTGTTATTCCTGAAATAATCGCGCCTATCGCATATCCTAAATCCCTCCAAAGTCTGAATGTACCAATACTTTCTGCTCTTTGATGTGGAGTTGTAGCTTGTGCGATGGCAGATAAAAAGGTGGGGTAGACTAACGCCGTTCCTAAACCCAAAAATGCTGAAATTGCGGCCAACTGATAGAATGCTGCAGCAAAAGGAATAAAAAGTATCGCTATTCCCTGAAGTAACATTCCCCAAAACAACATCTTTTTTTTCGAATAAACATCAGACATTTTTCCGGTTACCAATTGTCCAAAACCCCAAACAGTAGGATAAATAGCAGTTATAATTCCAATATTCTGTGAATCATAATTCAAGGAAAGCAACACAATAGGTAAAAGTCCCCAAATCATGCCATCATTCAGGTTATTGACTAATCCTGCTTGTGTTATGGTGCTTAATGTTTTGTTTTTGAAAGTGGTTTCGAGAAAAATATTATCTAATTTTTCAGTTTTATTCGTTGTGTTTTCTTTTTGAACAAATACTCTGGTGTCTTTCACAAAAAACAAAGTCAATAAAAAACCAATTATCGAAATCCCAATTCCCAAGTAAAAAGGGTAGGGCGTAATGCCATATTTTTGTGCAATATAGCCTGACAGAAAAGCAACTAATCCAACGGCAAAATAACCGGCAAACTCGTTGAGTCCCATCGCAAGTCCACGGTCTTTTTCTCCAACCAAATCAATTTTCATCACCACTGTACTGCTCCAGGTAAGTCCTTGACTAATTCCCAATAAAATATTGGCAAAAATCACCCAGTTCCAAGATTCTGCATAAATTAAAATAAAAGGAATTGGAATGGCTAGAATCCAACCGAATAAAAGCAAATTTTTTCTTCCGAAACGGTTCGCCAGTTTGCCCGTAAAATAATTGGTAATGGCTTTTGTAATTCCAAAGGCAATGATGAAAGAGAGAATAGCCGTTTTTGAAGCAATGCCAAATTCAATCTCAGCAAATTTTGGAATAATGGTTCGTTCCATTCCTATCATCCCGCCGACAAAGGCATTGACAATAACCAAAACAGTAAATTGTTTCCAATTTTCTTTCAGTCCAAGTTTGGTTGTATTTGTTTTCAATTGATGTAATTTATGAATTTAAAATCTTCGTTTGAAAAAGAAGTTAGGAATAAAAAAGTGTAAGTTCTTATAATTTGTAATATTCTAATTGGTAGTCACCTATGTGTTTTTTATTTTCTAGGATGGATTTTTTATGCTTGAAATAGTTGATTGTCCCAAAAACAAAAATGATAAATGAAGTGATAAAAAGTGCGATTTCAATCAGTAAACTATTTTCAATTTTGAGCAGATTTCTCAAACTTAAACCTGCAATCAAAAAATACATTGACGTTCTCAAAAAGGCAAGAAAAGTAGATTGGTTGGCCAATACAGTCCGTTGCAATGCTAATTTTTCTCTTAAAATTAAGTCTTTGTTTGCTGCTTTTTTTGTTTCCATATTATTTTATAATTAAGTGCAAAAAGTAGTTTAGTTGTATTTGTTTCGTAGAAGAGTAAAAATGAAAATTTTTTCTAAAAGCACTATCAAATTTACTTCTTTATTTAAATGAATTTGAAAAATCAAATGTTTTTTCAGTATTTATAAGTAGAATAAAATCAAAGTGTTTTTATTGTCCTCTAATTTTCATTGCTGAATAAATAAATATGCAGTTTAAAACAACTACTTTTCTTGTTTTAAACTGCATACACGATTTTTAAAACAACAGCTGTTTATTTGCTTATCGCTTCGTTTACATCTTGCCAAGTACCACCATTGGTCACGTTTTTGAAACCATTTTGTTCCAAAATCATTTTGGCTTGACCGCTGCGATTACCGCTACGGCAGAAAACAATAATATGCTCTCTTTCTTTGAATTTTTCTAATTGGCTCGCCACTTGATCCAAAGGAATATTGGTTGAACCTTTTACGTGACCTTCTGCGAATTCTGACGGTGTGCGAACATCTACTAAGAAAGCACCTTCGTTTATTAATTTTTCCATTTGTGTGGTGTCTTTTTTTGAAAACAGATTTTTAAAAATTCCGAACATAATTGAGGTTTTTAGTATTCAATAGGATTATTTTGGCTCATCCACTCATTCATTCCAGGAGAATAGTTGAGCACATTTTTATACCCATTTCGCGCTAATAATGAATAGGCAATTGCTGCCCTGTCACCACCTTGGCAATGGATTAATACTTTTTTATCCTTACTTATTTTGTCCAGATTATTTACTAAAGTACCTACAAATACATTATCAACTTCTTTGATATGACCTGCATTGTATTCTGCAACACCACGAAGGTCAACAACTTGAACATCTTTTTCTTGTTGTAAGGCTTTAAATTCTTCTATTGTAATTTGATTTACTTTCTCCAAAGAACCGCCATTTTCTTCCCATATTTTCGTAGAAGGAATGTACCCGTGAATGTTGTCTAATCCAATTCGCATTAGTTTTCTAGTCAAATCATCTAATTGTGATTCATCGGCAAGCAACATAAAAGGTTCTTCATACGTAAGAAACCATCCTGCCCAAGTGGCAAATGAATTATTCCCTTGAATGTTGATGCTTCCCGGAATAAATCCTGTAGAAAATTCCGTTTTATCTCTTGCATCAATCAATTTGATTCCTTTTTCTAAAGCTGCTGTTAACTCGCTATAATCCAGTTGTTTTAATATTGGAACAGTTGTAAGAAGCGGACGATCTACTTTATTTAGTTTTTTCATCATCGCGAAATATTTTGGCGGTTCCGGTTGGTCTTCCAATAAATATTTTACAAATCCAGTTTCATCATTTTTATGCTGAAAAGCCCAGTTTCTTATTTTTTCATATCCTACAGTGGTGCTTGGAACGGCTCCTAGTGCTTTTCCACAAGCAGAACCTGCTCCATGACCTGGCCATACTTGAATATAATCAGGTAATGCATCGAATTTAGTAATGGATTGATACATTTGTTTAGCACCAATGTCCTGTGTTCCTTTCATTCCTGCTGCTTTTTCAAGCAAATCAGGTCTTCCTACATCTCCCACAAATACAAAGTCACCGGTGAACAACATGACAGGCTCATCGCTGGCAGGCGTATCGGTTAGCAGAAAACTGATGCTTTCCGGAGTATGTCCTGGTGTATGAACTACTTCTATTTTTAAGTTTCCTACTTTCAGAACATCACCATTTTTAATGCCAACATGAGGGAATTCATATTTCCAATCGGGCCCGCCTTCCGCTGAAAGGTACATTTCTGCTCCCGTCAAAGCGGCTAATTCTCTGGAACCAGCGAGGAAATCAGCATGAATGTGTGTTTCTAAAACATGAGTAATTTTCATATTGTTCTGCTTGGCAATTTCAAGGTAGGTGTCAACATCCCTTTTAGGATCGATAACTGCGGCTACACCTGCTTTTTGACAGCCAATAAAATAACTTGCCTGAGCAAGACTCTTGTCGTAAATGTGTTGAAAATACATATCGTTTATTTTTAAGTTTATTATTCATTTGAAACCAAAATTACAGATTACATTTATTAAAAATGGTGACATATGTTACACAAGTATTTTATAACTGTAATTGTAGTATTTTATTAATATGAATGTCGTGGCGCATAAATACAATTTTTGCCGCTTCTCTTGTATAATTTGATTTTGGTTGATTAAATTTTTTTAATAAGCAATTGTGGAGTAACAAAAAGTACTGAATTACCTCGACCTTTGATTATTAATATTTGATATTGATTAGCCATTTGTTTTTGGATTTGTTTTAGTAATAAGAAGATAAATTTATTTAAATTGCTTCTGTATCAACGTGACTTTTGTTATACAATAATTTTATTTTAGAAATAACTCCTTAGTAATAATATAAATCCCCATCATTAAAACAAACCAGCCAAAAGCGGGTTTCAGTTTGTTGCCATTAATTTTTTTGGATAATGCTGTACCAATAAAAATTCCAACAATTGCAAATGCTGAAATGGTAAATAAGAATTGCCAATCAATAACGTTTTCTCCACCTTCTCCGAAAAAACCGATTAAAGATTTTGCAGCAATGATTACTAATGAAGTCCCAACCGCTTCTTTCATAGGAAGTTTACTCAAAATAACCAAAGCCGGTATAATTAAAAAACCACCGCCAGCTCCTACAAGTCCGGTAATTATTCCTATAAGTGTTCCTTCTATAAGTATAAGTGGATAATTGAATTTTTGTTCGTGTGGTTCTTCAGAAGCGAGTTTTTTGTCTTTTTTAATCATGCTATAAGAAGCAATAATCATTATAACAGCGAAAAACAGCATTAAAAAAAGGTCTTTAGTCAAGATAAAATTTCCCACAGAAAACAGCTCTTTAGGAATTGCAGGAACTATTATTGCTCTTGTTGTAAAAACGGAGATAATTGATGGGATACCAAAAACAATAGCTGTTTTTATGCTAACCAAACCTTTTTTGAAATAGCCAACACTTCCTACCGCACTTGTCAAGCCAACAATAAATAATGAATATGCAGTTGCAATCACGGGTTCAACTGTAAATAAATAGACTAAAACAGGTACGGTAAGAATGCTGCCTCCACCGCCAATGAGCCCTAATGCAACTCCAATGAGTATTGACGAAAAATAACCAATATATTCCATAATTGTAAAATTTATGATTGCAAAGATTGTCTGTTAAATTTTTGCATTCAGTAACATTTATCACATATAAAAAATTTTTTTCTAAAATTCAAATTCCTTTAGGGTAATTATAATGACAATTTCTTATGGATTGTTTACAGTTCCGGAACGGGAGAGTATCAACAGGCTACAGACGAAATAAAAGCATAGCTGTCTTTATTCTTGAGCAATTTTTTTCTTATTTTCTATGTAGGTAGCGCTCTGAATGATTCAAATAGGAGAAAATAAAAACAGTTTAGCAAATGGTATTATTTATAAAGTAAATAAAAGAGATAAATTTGATCTTAAGGGTTCTACCACATCTGAAATCAAGAATCATTAATCAAAAATCCGAACTTCCAATTGGTTCTATCTAGCACCAATACCAAATCGGATTTAGCTGGTAATAAATTGAATATCAAAGAAGAAACTATTTTCATGGGAAAAACAAATTCCTTCAGGAATCATTGCACTCTTCTATAAGAGCTATTTTTAGTAGCAGTTGTCGCAAATTCAGATGCTAACTTATCATAATTGATTGTCTTTATTTTGCATAAAGCCGTAATGAATAAACAAATGAGCTTGACCCTTGCTAAATTGAGCTCTCCTTTGAAATGATCTTGTAAAACTGAAATAAGCTCTGTGTCTTTACCCTCAAGACTGGTATTCTTCACTATAAAAATTATGTGGTGATAATTCTATAACGTACGAAATATCAGTATTTTCAGCAAATTACAGGACCTTTATTTGGTTGAATTTCAATAATATATGTTTTTGTTGTGTACTAAATTAATTCAAATAAAGATATAAAGGTTCAGAGATTCAGAGCAACAAAGGTTTTTTGTTGCACAAATTCATGCATTGTCGCTTTGAACCTTTGCCTCTTTCAACCTTAAAAAACAAACTTATTTTAATCGAATTAACCGAAGATACATTACAGGATTTAATTACCAAAATTTAAAAAATTAGCTTCAGAAAATGATGAAGATTATATCATTGAAACTATAGAAGTTCTTGAGGCAATGACTGAAATTTCATCCTTGAAATACAAAGAACTAGATGTGATAGGCGAATTAATTTCTACTATGTAAGGTGCTTTAGAGATGAGCAAACTGGTAAAAACCGGAACTGATAAAAAAGAAGCTTTAAATACTTTCATGAAACGAGTACTAGATTCTATCGACAAATAAAATAAATCATATTCAATATTTTAAAAACGTACTTAACAATGTGTGTGTGTTTTATTCAATAAAAGAGAATACAGCAGTACCTGCGGGTTTATCATAAGAGGTAAAAATGGAAACTTTAAACACCTGTTTGAGGTCTTATTCTTAAATAATTTTCATACTTTTGAACCTTATTAAAAAAACAAAATTATGGCATTAATAACATTAGGAGGAAATCCAATACACACTTCAGGAGAATTACCAAAAATAGGGACTAAATTAGCTGATTTTAAATTAGTTAAAACAGATCTTTCTGTAGCTTCGCTTAGTGATTTTCAAGGTAAAAAACTAGTTTTAAATATTTTTCCAAGTATAGATACAGGAACGTGTGCAGCCTCCGTGAGAAAATTTAACGAAAGTGCCAGTACTTTAGAAAATACAACTGTATTATGTGTTTCTAGAGATTTGCCTTTTGCCCAAAAACGTTTTTGTGGTGCTGAAGGACTTGAAAATGTCATTAATTTATCTGATTTTCAAGGTGGTGAATTTGGCAAAGTAAATGGTTTAGAAATCACTGATGGCCCTCTGGCCGGATTGCATTCCAGAGTAATCATTGTTGTTGATCAAAACGGAATAGTTACCCATACGGAACAAGTGGCTGAAATTGCAGACGAGCCAAATTATGAAGCGGCTTTAGCTGTACTTTAATTTCATCTTAATGGAGTTTCAAAAAGATACCACTTTCATTACGGGAAGATTAAAAAGCGTCACTTATGCATTTAAGGGCGCTTTAAAATTGATCCGCACAGAACACAGTATAATGATTCAGGTTTCAATAGCCATACTGTTGACTATTGCTGGATTTTATTTTAGTATTACTAAAACAGAATGGCTGTTTCAAACTCTGGCAATAGGATTAATTCTTAGCATTGAGGGATTGAATACGGCTGTAGAAAAAGTAGCTGATTTTATCCATCCCAATTATAATGAAAAAATTGGGTTTATTAAAGATATTGCCGCAGGAGCGGTCTTTTTTGCTGCTTTAACAGCAATAACAATCGGTTTAATTATTTATACACCAAAATTCCTGTAAGAATTAGTACAACTCGAATGGCAAAAACAACAAAAATACCTTCTTTAAACAAAAAAAATGATTCTAAAACTCCGGAGAATAGTCCTTGGAGGGTGACTAAACAACATAAAATTGTTTTTGGCTCACTGTTAGTATTGTTTTCAATTGCTTTATTATTTGCTTTTGTTTCCTTTTACATTTACGGTCAAGAAGATCAAAGCGCAGTTCATGCGATTGCGGATCGTACGGAAATTGTTCAAAATTGGTTGGGGAAATTTGGCGCTTTTTTAGCTGATTTGCTAATTTATAACGGTTTTGGAGTTGCTGCATTTATATTTGTCCGGTTATTTTTCTTAACTGGAATATATTTAATAGTAGGATTACCTTTAAAAAAACTAAAAAACATTTGGTTTTGGGATTTATTTGTGAGCGTCGTTTTATCAGTTTTGTTTGGTTTTTTTGCTACTTCAGTACCTGAATTAGGAGGTGTAATTGGTTATGAATTGAATTCTTTTTCACAAGATTACATTGGAAAAACAGGCACTTTATTGATTTTATTATTTGGGTTAATTATATATGTAATTTTCAAAATTAAAATTTCACCAGAAAAAATCCAATCCTTTTTTGATCAAACAAAACAAGAATTAAAGACTGATTTAGCAACAGCCAGTCCCATCAAAAAGGAGAACAGTGGTTATAATTTAGAAGAGTTTGCCGTAACCGAAGAAGAGGACAGTATTCATTTGAAAACCAATGGCAATCAATTTGAAATTAACAAAGAAGCATTAAAACCTACAATAAGCAACGCATCGAATATTAACCGGGAACCTGTTGCCAAGCCTCTCACTATGGAAATCACACCAATAGCAAAACCAGAGGTATTAGCAGCTCCAATTGATACTTTTGTAATAGAAACGGCTCCGGAAGAGGATATAATTGAAGAAAATTTAGCCTCGCGATTAGTTGCTGATTTTGGATTATTTGATCCAACATTGGATTTATCCAATTATAAATTTCCTACGATTGACCTATTAAAAGAATATTCTACGGGAGGAATCACTATCAATCAGGAAGAATTAGAAGAAAATAAAAATAAAATTGTAGATACGCTTCGCAATTACAAAATTGAAATTGCACAGATCAAAGCGACCGTTGGACCATCAGTTACTTTATATGAAATTGTTCCGGAAGCAGGAATTCGAATTTCAAAAATCAAGAGTCTAGAAGATGATATTGCGCTGTCACTTTCGGCATTAGGCATTCGGATCATTGCCCCTATTCCTGGGAAAGGAACCATAGGGATTGAAGTTCCTAACAAAAACCCCACGATGGTTTCGATGAAAAGTGTTATTGGTTCCGCTAAATTTCAAGAAGCCGAAATGGAATTACCTATAGCTCTTGGAAAAACCATTTCGAACGAAACTTTTGTAGTTGATTTAGCTAAAATGCCCCACCTATTAATGGCCGGTGCTACCGGACAAGGAAAATCTGTTGGATTAAATGCTGTTTTAACTTCCCTTTTGTACAAAAAACATCCCGCAGAAGTTAAATTTGTTTTGGTAGATCCTAAAAAAGTGGAGCTGACCCTTTTTAATAAGATTGAAAGACACTATTTAGCCAAACTTCCAGACATGGATGAAGCAATTATTACTGATAATGCAAAAGTAGTTAATACCTTAAACTCCCTGTGTGTAGAAATGGATAATCGCTATTCTTTGTTGAAAGACGCGATGGTGCGAAACATTAAAGAATACAACGATAAATTTAAAGCCCGAAAATTGAATCCAGAAAATGGCCACCGATTTTTACCGTATATCGTTCTTGTAGTAGATGAATTTGCCGATTTGATTATGACTACCGGAAAAGAAGTAGAAGTTCCTATTGCTCGCCTGGCACAATTAGCGCGTGCCATAGGAATCCATTTGATTATTGCGACGCAAAGACCTTCGGTAAATGTAATTACAGGTTTGATAAAAGCTAATTTTCCTGCCCGAATCGCCTTTAGAGTTACTTCAAAAATTGACTCCAGGACCATTCTTGACACACAAGGAGCAGATCAGTTAATTGGGCGTGGCGATATGTTATACACTAACGGAAATGATGTAGTACGTGTACAATGTGCCTTTATAGACACACCAGAAGTAGAAAAAATAACGGAATTCATTGGTAGTCAAAAAGCATATGCTACCGCTTATTTACTTCCAGAATTTATTGGGGAAGAAAGTGGCATTAATCTTGATATGGATATCTCTGATAGAGATACTTTGTTTAGAGAAGCAGCCGAAATAATTGTCAATGCACAACAAGGCTCCGCATCATTGTTACAAAGAAAACTAAAACTAGGGTACAACAGAGCGGGCCGATTGATTGATCAATTGGAATCCGCAGGAATTGTAGGCCCTTTTGAAGGAAGTAAAGCGCGCAGTGTAAACATTCTGGATATAAGTTCTCTTGATCAATTTTTCAACAATGAACAAAACAATTAACAACATGAAAACAAAGATTCAAAACTCAAGTAAAAGCGAACAAATGAAGCCATTCAAAAAAAGCAATCTAAAGAACTTGAGCAAAAGACTTATTTTTATTACCACTTTATTACTTTTTAGTTTTTCGATACAAGCTCAGGATAAAAAAGCAAAAAATATTTTAGACCAAGTTACTGCAAAAGTCAAAAGCTACAATACTATAATAATTGATTTTAAGTATTCTTTGAATAATACAAAAGAAAACATTAATCAGGAAAGTAAAGGAAATGTTACCATGAAAGGCAATCAATATGTTTTAAATTTCATGGGAGTAACTAAAATTTATGACGGAAAAAAAGCCTATACCATTGTTCCTGAAGATGAGGAAATTACAATTTCAACGGTCAATGATAAAGATGACAATGCAATTACACCTTCTAAAATGTTAACGTTTTTCAATACTGGTTATAAGTACAATATGGATGTTTTACAAAATGTCAGAGGTAGAAAAATTCAGTATATAAAGTTGATACCGTTTAACTCTAAAGACCAAAGAAAAGAGGTGTTATTAGGAATTGATGTACAAACGAAACACATCTACAATTTGATTGAAATAGGAAAAAAAGGGACAAAAACAACATTAACGGTTAATTCTTTCAAAACCAACCAACCTTTGTCAAAAAATCAATTTACATTTGCAAGCAGTAAATATCCAAATTACTACATCAACAAATTAGATTAATTTATTAGGTGAAAATTCTCGACAAATACTTATTAAAAACATTCCTGACTACATTTACCACAGTATTTGTAATTCTTTTTTTTATATTTATACTTCAAACCGTTTGGTTATTCATAGCTGAATTAGCAGGAAAGGATTTAGATTTACTCATGATCATAAAATTCCTAGCATTTTCAATGCCTAGGATTGTGCCTTTAGTACTTCCCCTTTCGATATTACTGTCTTCCATAATGACATTTGGTAATTTAGCAGAAAATTATGAATTTGCGGCAATGAAATCTTCTGGAATTTCTTTGCAAAGAGCCATGAGAAGCTTAACGGTATTTATAATTTTATTAAGTATAGTAGCTTTTCTGTTTTCTAATAATGTGATTCCTTATGCGGAGTATAAATTTATCAATTTCAGAAAAAATATTGCACAAGTAAAACCAGCCTTGGCAATAGCTGAAGGACAATTTAGTGATGTTGGTTTTTATAACATTAAGGTAAATAAAAAAACAGGTGACAACGGAAACATCCTTACAGGTGTGACTATTCATAAAAAATCAAACGTTGGTGACGGGAGTAAAACAGTTATTAAAGCCCGAGATGGCGAATTAATAAGTAGTGAACAATCTAGCATTTTACAATTAGTGTTAAATGATGGCTTTTACTACGAAGACATAGTTCCAGAAAAATATGAGGATCGCAGTAAAATGCCTTTTATCAAAAGTTCGTTTAAAAAACATATTATCAACATTGATTTATCAGAACTTAATAATGTAGATGTCAATGACGAAAGCGTTGCGAATACTAATACTATGCTTACTGTCAATGAATTAAGCTATACATTGGATTCGTTAAATAAAAATTTAAAAAATGATATTATTTCATTTTCGGAAAATAGCAATGCACGAATACGGATTGCTGGCAATACTAAACGAAAGGAGTTCAAAATAGAAAACTCCTTTCCTGAAGATATTTTATCCTTGTACACTAAAGAGCAACAAATAGAAATTTTAAGAATAGCGACAAGTACTATTAGTAGTACCGTGTATTCAATTGATACCTCTAAAACCGAATTAGAAAATAAACAAAAAAATATCAATAAACACTTACTTGCTTTTTATGATAAGTTTGTAATTGTATTTGCATGTTTTCTAATGTTTTTTATAGGTGCCCCTTTGGGAGCAATTATTAGAAAAGGAGGATTGGGACTACCTATAGTTTTTGCAATTTTAATTTTCATAACCTTTCACTTCATAAACTCTTTTGGCAAAAGAATTGCTCAGGAAAATGAAATGTCACCTTTTTTAGGTGCCTGGTTGTCCTCGATACTATTATCCCCTTTAGCAATTATACTAACTTATAGAGCTACAAATGATATTGGATTGATAAATGTGGATGTTATTCTGGCTCCATTTCAAAAAATATTAAAAAAAATATTTCCATCACAAAATTAACAGTACAAATGACTACAAATAATATACAACTCAACACAATTGAAGAAGGGATAGAAGCTATTCGTCAAGGAAAAATTATTATCGTAGTTGATGATGAAGATCGTGAAAATGAAGGTGATTTTTTAGCAGCAGCCGAGAAAGTAACACCCGAAATGATTAATTTCATGGCCACACACGGCCGAGGACTCATTTGCGCACCATTAACAGAAAGCCGCTGTAAGGAGCTAGGCCTACATGTAATGGTAAGCAATAATACCGACCCAATGGAAACTGCTTTCACTGTTTCGGTTGATTTAAGAGGAAACGGAGTGACCACTGGAATATCAGCAGCAGATAGAGCAAAAACAGTTTTATCTTTAGCCAATTCTGATACCAAACCACATGATTTAGCAAGACCCGGGCACATCTTCCCATTGATTGCTAAACAAGGAGGCGTACTAAGAAGAACTGGTCATACGGAAGCCGCAATTGATTTTGCCAGATTAGCGGGTTTTAAATCCGCAGGTGTGATTGTAGAGATTATGAACGAAGATGGGACTATGGCTCGATTGCCTCAATTGGTAAAAGTAGCTAAGAAATTCGATCTAAAATTAGTTTCCATTGAAGCTCTTGTGGCTTATAGAATGCAGCACGACAGCCTAATTATTAAGAAAGATGATTTTGATATACAAACTCGTTTTGGTACCTTTCGTTTAAGAGCATACCAACAAACGACCAACAAACAAATCCATATTGCATTGACAAAAGGGACTTGGAATTTAGGGGAACCAATTTTAACAAGAATACACTCTTCGCAAGTCAATAATGATCTGTTAGGAACTTTGACTGATAATGCAGACCAGCAACTTGATGCCATGTTTAAAGTGATTAACGAACAAGGTAAGGGAGCTGTTGTGTTTATCAATCAAGATATGCAATCTGTTAATTTATTGAATCGTATTGGAGAGCTTAAAATTTTACAGGCTGAAGGAGAAATAAAAGCCCCAAAAATTAAAATTGACAGTAAAGACTTTGGAATCGGAGCGCAGATACTTCATGATATAGATATTTCAAAAATCCGATTAGTATCCAATACAGAGCCAGGAAAACGAGTAGGAATGATAGGTTACGGACTAGAAATAACAGAATACGTCAGTTATTAAAAAAACAATAATTTATTTATTCAAATAAATTAAATGCTAAAGTAAAGAAAATGAAACAATTAAAAATAAGTACATCTAATAGACCTTTTTTTAAAAAAAATAGATTTGTATAACCAAAAAAGATTCTTATCTTTGCACTCGCAATCAGATAATGAAAGCAATTTACTGGAGAAATGGCAGAGCGGTCGAATGCGGCAGTCTTGAAAACTGTTGACTGTAACAGGTCCGGGGGTTCGAATCCCTCTTTCTCCGCCAGTAGAAAAACAAATGGTATCAAAACCCCGTAAATCTTATGATTTACGGGGTTTTTGCTTTTACGACATATTCAAATTATTCATCTAATCTCATCTTTTAAGAGGCAAAATCGAGACCCTACAATAATTCAAAAATCAGGGTCTCGCTAAATCAACTTGAAAATTTCAAACAACCTGTTCAATGGCTAGTTTATCACTAGTCCACTATTTAAACATCTTGTTTGATATCCTTTAGAAATCTAAATTGAATACTAATTAAAAGGTTACCACTATGAAAACTAAAATCACATTACACTTCTATGCGAAGAGCACAAAAGCTAATGTTGCAGGTCAACTTCCTATCTATGTAAGATTAACTGTAGATGGAAATCGAATGGAGTTCAGTACCAAAAAATTTATAGATTCTACTAAATGGTCACCTGAGCTGTCAAAAATGAAAGGCAATACCGAGAATGCTCGTTCATTAAATGAATACCTTGATTTACTGAAATCAAAAATATTCGACATCCAAATGGAATTAATACACAGCAACGAACTCCTCACAATTGAAGTTTTTAAAAATAGACTTCTCGGCATTAAAGAACAGCAACATATGCTCGTCCCTATATTCGAAGAACACAACCGGAAAGTAGAAGAGCTTTTGGGACTTGAATACGCACCAGGAACACTAGAGCGATATAAAACCTCACTCAAGCACACCAAAGACTTCTTGCAGTGGAAATATAACGTTTCCGATATCGAAATCAATAAAATAGACCATTCTTTCATAACAGAGTATGAATTCTATTTGAGAAGTGTTCGTAAATGCGCCAACAACACGGCAGTTAAATACATTAAGAACTTCAAGAAAATAATCAAAATCTGTATTTCAAATGGATGGATAGATAAGGATCCATTTGCAAACTATAAATCAAAAATTCGTGAAGTCGAAAGAGATTACCTAACGCAAGAAGAAGTTCAGGACATCTATTCTAAAGTATTTGCAACCGAAAGATTAAACCAGGTAAAAGATATTTTCGTTTTCAGCTGCTTTACTGGCTTGGCTTATATAGATGTCAAAAACTTAACGGTATCAAACATCAGTATGGGTATCGATGGCGGGAAATGGATATTCACCCATCGACAAAAAACAGAGACAGCTTCTCGCATTCCCCTCCTCCCGATTCCGGAAGAATTAATCCTGAAATATGCCAATCACCCACAATGCATAAATGAAGATAAACTATTACCGGTTTTAAGCAACCAAAAAATGAATAGCTACTTGAAGGAAATAGCGGACGTTTTCGGCATTAAAAAAGATTTAACCTTCCACATTGCTCGACATACTTTTGCAACGACTGTAACCCTTACAAATGGCGTTCCCATAGAAAGTGTGAGTAAAATGCTTGGTCATAAAAACATAAGAACGACGCAACACTACGCTAAAATATTAGATAAAAAAGTGAGTGAAGATATGATGATTTTAAGGAACAAAATGTTAAACTGCAACAATTATAAAATTATCAATAAGACCAATTAGAAGCTCTATTATTTATAAAAAAAATAAAATATTAGCATAAAACTCGAAGACATGAAATATAACCTCAGAACAAATTATAAGAAAACAGATCATGAAATAATGCTACGTCAGGAATGCGCAATTCTTGCGAAATGATATGGCAGACTTACAATATATGTAGTTTTTATGAATTAGCTAATTGGTTCGGCAAGGAAAGTGTAGATTGTCTTTTGGCTGATAGAGAGTTTGTCGGGGGAAAATGGTTAGCGTTTTTAAACCAAAACAACATTTGGTATTACATCAGAATCAGAAATAATTTCAAAATTTATTCGTACCAAAAACAGGAAGAGATTAAGGCTTTTTGGTTGTTCAATAATTTGAAAACAGGCAATTTTTATCATTATCCGAAAACGCTATCTTTCAGGGAGTAAAACCATTGACCGAAACGGAAAAATGGAGTTTTTAATTATTGTTTCATTCAATAAACCCGAACAAACAATGGTTTATTATAAACAAAGTGGCAGATTCAAACTCTTTTTAGAGGATTAAAAAGTAGTGGCTTTAATATAAAAATACACATGTGGCCGATTTAGAAAGGCAGTCAAAATAATTAATTCTGTTTTTTTAGCATTTTATTCGGATGTTCGTGATAGTATATTAGTTTCTTTCTTTCAACATAATTCTTGCTAATATTAACTTCAATTGGAATATTATCTTTTATGAAAAAAATTTCCGCGTCAAAAAATAGTATATCGAAAACAGAGACCGATAAAATTTCTGCAATTTGAACAACTCTCGAAATTGTTAAATCAATTTCACCTCGTTCAATTTTTCCATAGCCACTAGTACTCATTTCTAATTCTGCAGAAACAAAATCACGTGTTAAGTTTTTCAGTTCTCTTATTTTTTTAATATTAATATGCCTACGAAAGTACCTCACCATTCCTTTATTAGATTCCCACTCAATCGAACATCTTCAAAATCTTTTCCTCTTAAATAATCTATTATTTTTTTGTATTTTCATCTTCACCTTCAATTTTGAATTTCACTTCATTTTAATATTATTTAAATTTTTGTCATTAATTATACTCATAAGGCTTTTGGATGAATTGATTGAACTGAGATTAATAATAGGATATCCAAAGTTTCCCTTCTAAATAGTATGTGTTTTAGCGTTTATCTTATTCTATTTCTTCTTTTTTGTGTACATTTGGACACCTAGTTATATCGATTTCAGTATGTTTTATTTTAGATATATGTTTTTAAGCATATTCCCTTTTGAATATTTGTGCTACTCATATTCAAAAAAAATCTTTTTATTCTAAAGTAAATATTATCATTATAAATTAAAAAAAAGATTTGCCAAATTGAAAATAAGAAAGATAGTTGTTGGTTTTATTTTTATGGGATTTATTGCCTGTAACAAGAAAGAGGAATCAGCATCTTTGGACGATTCAAAAAAAGTTAGTCCATTAATAGCAAGATCAAAAACTGACACTATCAATTTGTCCTTACTAGATTCTTCTAGGAGAGGTGATTTAAAATATTCTCTAGAGCAACTTGATAATACTAAGGGACTTTCCAATAGCTCTGTGAATACTATTTTTCAAGATTCTGAAAATTTACTTTGGGTTGGGACTTGGGATGGTTTAAACCGATATGACGGGACTAATTTCAAAATTTTCAGACCCGAAATTAATAAAGAAAATAGCCTTAGTAATCAGGTCATTCTTAAAGTAGACGAAGATGATTTGGGTAGGATCTGGATCTTGACAATGCACGGAATTAATCAATATAACAAAAAAACGGATCGTTTTGAACGTTATTATTTTTCCAGAAAGAATAGCCCTCCATTATCGGAATCAGAATTCAATATGGCACTTGATCCATCCAAAAAAGTCTTTTGTGCCGTAAAAGACTGGGGGATTGGTTATTTCGACGGTACGGCTTTTCAATTATTAAGTTCTAAAAATCTTCCTAGAAAATCCGTTAAAAAAATGGAATTTACATCTAAGGGCGATTTGATCGTATTGTTTGAAGATCAAGAACTTTATTCCTTGTCTATTGAGAATGCCAAAGCAAACGGAAAAATAATTTCAAAAACAGCCTTGATTTCTGTCAATATTAGAACGTTTGAAATAATGTCTAATCAGAAAATAGTTGTTATTCCGACCTCAGGGAAAGTTATATTACATTCCATGTCGGATAAAAAAAACAAGGAAATTCCAGTACAAAATATAGAAAACAGTATTGGTCATGTGCCTGAGGGTCTTGTTTTATCTAGCCATTCGGGTTATCGTATTATTGATAGTTTGGGAAATGTCTTCACTAAACCCTGGTTGAAATATCTCAAGAATCAAAAAGTGACTGCTTTGATTCAAGGGAGTGAAAATGTGATTTGGACCGGTACTGATGGGGATGGAATTTTTAAAATGTATCCGCTTAAAAAACCATTCAATCTAATTTCAAAAACACAAATTCCTGAACTGGATGGTGGTATTGTGAGGGCATTTTTAGAAATAAAGGGAAATTCATTTTGGGTAGGAACAAAAGGAAAAGGACTGTTTCGATTGGCTCCTAATTTTTATCAAAATCCGGATAAAACGTTAGAATATAAAAATTTTAACGAAAACAATAGCCTTATTAATAATGCGGTGTTTTCTTTATGCAAAGGACAAGATGGGCTTGTTTTTATAGGAACCGATGGAAATGGAATTACTGTTTACGACTTGGCAAAATCAAAATTAGTCAGTTGGTCAGAAATTCTGGGAAAGGAACAATGCCACTATTTCAAATCTGTTTATGCCATTTATCAGGATAAAAAAGGATTCATTTGGCTTGGAACGAATGGTTATGGGATGATTCGTTGCAAAATTGAGCGTTCTGGAGAAAACCTGAAAGTAAGTCAGTTTAAGATATACCAAGCTGATAATAAAGAAAAAAATGCTTTAAGCAGTAATATTATTTACTCCATAGTACCCGAGAAGGAGAACCAACTTTGGATAGGAACCCGATTGGGAGGTTTGAATCTTTTTGACAAAATAACAGAAAAATTTCAAACTTACAAAAACATAAAAGGTGATCCAAAAAGCCTATCCAATAATGATATATTGAGTTTGAAAAAAGATGGAGAAAATAGGCTTTGGATAGGAACCAGTTTTGGTTTAAATCTTTTAAATCATTTAGGAAGCGATGGCAGGGCTATTTTTAAAAGTTATACTACCAATCAAGGTCTCCCAAATAACACCATTCATGGGATTGTTTCGGATTCGAAATCTAATCTATGGTTAAGTACTAATTTTGGACTGTCCAACTTTGTTCTAGAAGAATCAAAGTTTATCAATTACACTAAAAATGAAGGCTTGCAAAACAATGAATTTGCTGATGGAGCATTTTACCAAGATCCAAAATCAGATTTTATTTTTATGGGAGGAATAAAAGGGTTTAATTATTTTCTTCCTCAAAATATAAAAGAATCCTCTGTAATTCCTGATATTTTAATTGATAAAATTAGTGGACAAAACCAAGCAGTTCCCTATTATCAGGGATTGGTTATTTCGCCTGATTCGGATACACATCCGTCTATTGTTTTAGATCATAATCAAAACTTTTTTGATATTGAGTTGGCCGCATTAACTTATATAAACAGTGAAAAATGCCAATATGCCTACCAACTGAAAAAATTTGATAAGGAATGGAATACAATCAATAACCGAAGAATTATTTCCTTTACGAATGTTCCCAGAGGGAATTATTCCCTGTGGATAAAGTGGTCTAATAGTGACGGTGTTTGGAGTGATCCGGTTCATGCAATTGACATCCGAATTAAACCCGTTCTCTGGCAATCGAATCTTGCCTTTGTAATTTATACTGTATTGGCTGTGCTTTTCATCTTGTTTGTACTTAGTTATTACAAGAAACGCCAATCTTTGAGCCAAAATATTCTTTTTAGAAAACGGGAAGAAGAGCTACATGAAAACCGCCTTACCTTTTTTACTAATATAGCCCATGAGTTTCAAACGCCTTTGACCTTGATTGTAGGTCCCATACAAAAGTTGTCTGAAACGACAAATTTGAGTGAAAAGAATCAGAAGTTTATTCAGATGATTCAGAGAAACACTTCAAGATTACTGTTCTTAACACAGCAATTACTCGAATTTAGAAAAGCCGAATATGATTATTTAGAAGTAAGTGTAAAGGAGTTTGATCTGGTGAATTTAGTAGAACAAATTGCGGAACTATTTGATGAATGGGCGCTCAGTAAAAATATTAATTACCATCTGGATATTCCGTCTGAATTGTTGGCTTGGTTTGACAAGGATAAAATTGAGAAAATAGTATTTAACCTGATGTCAAATGCATTTAAATATACTCCAGTTAATGGTAAAATTGACCTTAAATTTCATATTGAGGATGGAGATCCAAAACGATTAAATATCACGATAGTTAATACAGGAAAAGGAATTCCGCAAGAAAAATTAGATTCTTTATTTGATCGATTTTTTCTTTCTGACACAAATAAAGGAACCGATAATGATCTGTTTAGAACCGGTATTGGGCTCGCCTATATTAAAAAACTTGTTACCTTCTTGAGAGGCGAAATTATTGTTTCAAGCATTGCAAATGAAAAAACAACCTTTACGATTCTGTTACCTTGCAGCAAAGAAGTATTTAGTGAAAAAGAATTGGATACAGAGTTAAGTCCTATTTTGATTTCTCACCATCTCAAAAATATTCTGGAAGAAAATCCTAAGATATCGGATACCATAAACCCTAAAATAGCATCTCTTGCAACTCTGGAAGACCATCGTAAAACAATATTAATTGTTGAAGATGAAAAAGACATTCATCTCTTTTTGAATGAATTACTAGGAGAAAAGTATAGAATTATTGTCTCCTATAATGGCTTAGAAGCGTTGAATATTCTTGAAACTCAAATTCCGGATCTTATTATAAGCGATATAATGATGCCTTTTATGGATGGAGTGGCACTTTGTGAAAAAGTAAAAAAAGAAATTAAGACTTGTCATATTCCATTTATCATGCTTACTGCCAAAGATTCGGTTTTACAACGAATTGAAGGAATTGAAAGCGGTGCTAATTCTTATATTCCAAAACCCTTTCATCCCGATCATCTTTTAATCCGAATTCAAAAACTGCTGGAAGAAAAAGAACAAATACATAAATATTTTACTCAGGATACTCTTATCGAGAACCTCACAAATCTTCCCATAGAAAAGGAAGAAAAAGACTTTGTGAAAAAGGTAATTGAGTTAATTCGAAAAAATATTGACAACGAGAATCTTCAAAGTTTATTCATCGAAAAAGAATTAGGTATTAGCAGTTCTCAATTATATCGAAAAATAAAACAGATTTTTGGTTTTACACCAGGAGATTTAATTCGGACAATACGCTTAAAACATGCTGCAGAACTTTTGCGTAAAAATGTATTGACGGTTTCGGAAGTATGCTACCAATCAGGTTTTAATAATCGTTCCTATTTTTACAGGGAGTTTAAAAAAATGTATGATAGCACTCCAAAAAACTATCAATTTAAGTACAAAGCTAAGTACTAATTATTATTTTAAACATCTGTAAATCAATGCGTTTTTGATTCGTGTACACTTTTGATGAAATAGTGTACATAATTCTATGTGTCCTCCTGCTAATTTTATAAAATGATTTATGAATTACAAACCAAAAAACCATTAATGCATTTAATTAACCTAATTTTTATGAACATGAAAAAAAATATTCTAGTTAATAATCAATTTAATACTTTCTTATCATGAAAAAAAGTACTGTTTATACTTTGTTTTTACTTTGGACCATATTATCAGGGAGTGCATTGTATGCCCAAACCATAAAAGGGATTGTATCAGATAAAAATGGTCCCATACCACAAGTAAATGTAATCGTTAAAGGAACAACAACAGGAACGGTAACTGATATTGATGGTAGTTTTACCATTTCTACAGTGAATTCTAACGCTATCCTTGTCATTAGTTATCTTGGCTATCTAAGCCAAGAAGTACCTGTATCAGGAAGAACAGATTTAATTATTACCCTAAAAGAAGACTTGAATTCTTTAAATGAAGTAATTATAGTTGGGTACAATAGCCAAAAAAAGGCATCCATAAGTAGTGCCGTTTCTATGGTAGATATGGAGAGCCTTTCAAAAACAAAAGTACCCGATGTGGCACAAGCTTTACAAGGACAAATAGCTGGTGTTTTTGTAGCTGCAAATACGGGAGCTCCTGGTGATGGTATTAAAATTCGAATAAGAGGAGAAGGAACATTAGGAAATAACGATGTTTTATATGTTGTTGACGGCGTTTCTACTCGCGATATTTCTTTTCTTAATCAATCGGATGTGAAATCGATGACGGTATTGAAGGATGCCGCCGCAGGAGCAGTCTATGGTTCAAGAGCTGCTGGAGGAGTGGTGGTTATTACAACCAAAAGCGGACAAAAAGGGAAATCAACAATTAGTGCCGATTATTACTCGGGACTTCATTTTGCAACGAATCTCCCTAAAATGTTAAATACAGATCAATACTTAACGGTAAAAGATCAGGCTTGGCATAATACTATAGGGAATTCTTCCTCGGCAATTAGCCCTTATGTAGCAGACAGAAGCAGAAGTGATTTAGCCAATACAAATTGGCAGGATGAATTGTTTACAACTGGGATTTCAAAAAATTTCCAAGCTTCAATTAGTGGAGGTTCTGAAAATTTGCAATACTTAATTTCAGGAGGTTATTTTGGAATGGATGGAATTGTAGTAGAAAACCATGATAAATACCAGCGTGTAAATTTTAGAGCAAATATTAATGCGAATGTTTCAGATCGGTTTAATGTGGGAACTAATCTCCAGATTAGCCATGCAAAACAAGACAAATTATCTTCCAGTGGAGATGCACCAGGTATCATTCGCCATGCTTTATTGCGTTCGCCAATATTAGGGGTTTATAAAGACATTAATGATCCCACCTATTCTGCAAGCAATCCATATACGGATTTACCTTTCTATACGGGACCTGATAATGGATGGAGTCAAAATTATGAATTTACTTCAAACCCAATTGCTATAGTCCATTTTACAGATGACAAAAGAAATACGTTTCAAACATTTGGAAATGTATATGGAGAATATGCTTTCTTAAAAGATAATTCTTTAAAATTTAAAAGTAATGTGGGTGTTGATATTCAATTTACCCATAACAAAAATTTCGCTCAAAATTTTGGAGATGCTAATATCAGTGATGTCAATAATACTTATTATGGTCTGGGAAGAAATAATAGACCTAATGTACTAGATGAAAATAGAGGTCAAGGTATGACATTCACTTTTACGAACACTTTAAACTATGTAAAAACAATTAATGAAAAGCACAGCGTCAATTTATTGTTAGGTCAGGAAAGCATTACTAGCGATGCTGCTGCAATAGGCGGTAGCAGACAAAATTTTGATAACACTTCTGACTCTTTCAGATATCTTGATTATGGTGGTCAAGGTGTTTTAGATGCCGATGGGAATGTAATAAGAGCCTTTCCATATAGTTCTGGTTCAGCGAGCAATTGGGCTCTTTTATCTTATTTTGCTTCGGGTACTTATGGATTTAATAACAAATACTTTGCAACTGCTACCATGAGAGCTGATGCCTCTTCCAGATTTGGAGCCAATAATAAATGGGGCTATTTTCCATCTGTTTCTGGTGGGTGGATAGTATCAAAAGAAAATTTTATGTCTAAAATAGATTGGATTTCTAACTTAAAATTAAGAGCCAGTTGGGGGCAATCAGGCAATCAGGAAATACCGAATAATGCTTTTGAAACTCTAGTTTCAACAACAGGCGGAATAGTCAACATCATTCGATACGGGAATCCTGATCTTAAATGGGAAACTACAACTCAAACTAACTTTGGATTGGATTTGAGTATCCTTAAAAATAAACTTTCATTGTCAACGGATTACTTTGAAAAAAACACAACTGATATTCTATTATCGGTAAACTTGCCAGCGGTTTCTGTTGGTGTAATTGAAAGTACAATTGTAAATGCAGGGGCTGTAAGTAATAAAGGATTTGAACTTGGTTTAAATTTTCAGGATAATGATCATGCTTTTAAATATAATATAAATGCAAATGTTGCCACATTAACTAATAGGGTGAATAAACTTCAAACTTATGTGAAGAATATTATTGATGATGGGACCCATACAAAAACGGAAGTTGGACAAGCCATTAGTTCCTATTATGGTCTTGTATTTGACGGCATTTATCAAAACGATACTGAAATAAATACTACTTTATTTTCAAACTCAAATAATACACAGCCCGGGGACATTAAGTTCAAGGATTTAAATGGAGATGGTCAGATTAATGCTGATGATAGAGCTATTATAGGAAATCCTATTCCAAAAATGACCTATGGTTTTTCATTTTCGGGAGAATACAAAAATTTTGATATTTCATTCTTATTACAAGGGGTAGAAGGAGTGGATCGTTACAACGATTTGAAGCAAATTTTAAATTACGATAGTCGTCCATTCAACTCTATGGTTTCGGTGCTGGATAGCTGGCATGGTGAAGGGACCAGTAATACAACACCACGAGTTACTTTCAATAATAATGGAGGAGGAAATGTTTCCAGTGTTTTTGTTGAAGATGCTTCTTACCTTAGATTAAAAAATATTGAAATAGGATATACGTTTGATAGTAAGGTTATTGGAGTTAAAAATTTACGTATTTATGCTTCAAGTCAAAACCTTTTCACAATTACAAAATACACAGGATTAGATCCAGAATCAACTTCATTGATTGATAAAGGAACCTACCCTCAATCAAAAGCATTTATTTTGGGACTTCAAGTTCAACTTTAATTCAACTTTTAAAATATTAAATTATGAAAAAAATATTTATAGCATCAATCTTTATGAGCTTATTGTTTGCAGTTAGCTGCCAAGATGAGCTTACTACTGATCCCATAGGAGCAACAACTTTGAAGCAGGCAAATACTACTCCAACTCTTACTTCGGTAGAGCTTTCGGTAAACTCATCCTACTACTTACTTTCAAATAGTTTGAATCTTTTGGCACAATGGGATTGGAATGGAGGGCTTGTTTTTCAAAATGATTATGTAATGCAGGACATTGCTTCTGACGATATGGAAAAAAAATGGAATCCTGACGGAGATCAGCCTTGGATGGATGATATCAATAATTATACTTTTACTTCTACTAATGGCGGACCAAACGGATTATGGAAATATGATTATGAAGGAATCAAAAGAACTAATATTGCTATTGGTTTCTTAACAAGATCTGACATTGAGTCTGTTACGGGTATCACTTCTGAAAGAAAGAATCAACTCTTGGGAGAAGCTTATTTTTTAAGATCCTATTATTATTTTTCATTGGTGACTAATTTTGGTGACGTGCCATTAATTTTGGCTCCTGTTCAAACCTATCAAGAAGCTTTTACGAATGCCATTCGAGCTGACAAAGCATTAGTCTGGGGCAGTATTAAAGCCGATTTAGTATTGGCAAAAGGGCTTTTGCCAAATTCAAAATACAGCTCAACTACTGAAAAATGGAGAGTCTCAAAGGGAGCCGTAATCGCTCTTCAGGCCAAAGCAGCATTGTATACACAAAACTGGGCAGAAGTAATCACTCTTGTAAACGAATTGACTCCACTTGGATATAGCCTGAATGCTAATTATTTTGATAGTTTTAGCACCGAGTTTACAGATTTGGAGGTTATTTTTGCGTTTAATCATCAAGGAGGGCAGACTCCCAGAAAAGGAAATGGAATTTGTGCACCATTAGATTGGGGATTCTTTGCTCCCAGTACAGACTTTCTTAATTCCTTTGAGGTTAATGATCCCCGAAAATTATATACTGTAAATACTACAAATCGCAATGTAAATAAAATGTTAGGAAGCTTAGATGGAACGAATAAAGGCAATGATGAAGCACCTAATAATAAAATTTACATGCGTATGGCCGATGCTTTACTTTGGAAAGCAGAGGCGCTTAACGAAACGGGTGATTATTCTGGAGCGATTGCTATAATTAACCAAATAAGAGCCAGAGCCAGAACTACGGTAAATGCACTTGGTTTAGTTCCGCCAAGCGGCACATTATTAGACAGAGCTAATTCTTCTGACAAAGCAGTTGTCAAAGGCTGGTTGATTTCAGAAAGAAGAGCCGAACTCGGGTTTGAAAATCAAAGAATGCTGGATTTAAAAAGATGGGGAATTGCGAAAGCAGTTATGACCGCTCATGGGAAAAATTTTCAAGACCGACATATGTTGTATCCAATCCCTCAATCAGAAATTGATGCCTCTGCAGGTCTTTTGATACAAAATCCTGGATATTAGACAATAAAGTTTGGTTAGCGAATTAGTTAGTTAGTACCATTGAGAAGTAGTAGTTAAATACTAAAAATTACTGCTTCTTTTTTTTAAACAAATTATGAAATAACTCTTTATTCGGAATCAGAGAATCAATATAATCCAGCATTAAAAAATAAAAACATGATAAAAAGCAAAATAGTTATTTTTATTGCTCTGGCGACTTTTCAATTAGGATATGCACAAAAAGCCGCAGAACAAATTTCAATTCGTTTGGTTGATGCAATGCCTAATATGCCGACGCCCTACAAGATGAAGGATTGGAAAAAAGTAACAGCGCAACAAGATTCGCTTTTATATGATTTTAATGCTAAGGGACCACTTCTGCCATTAATTTGGTGGGATGATAATAAAGTAAATGTACCCATTCGTTCTTTCGGGATTCCAAGTTATGTTGGTGCTTCAAGAAATATGAATAAACAGTCTAGCTATGAATCATTACCCGTAATTGGTTCTGTTTTGGGTGCGTCATTGGTAGGAATTGATAAAAGTAATTACAACGGAATTGATTTTGTATCAATGTGTCGACAATTTTATAATACTAAAAACGGAGAAAATTTAGTTATGAATTCTGTTGACAGAAAAACAGGTGAAACCTTTTGGTATGATATTTTTCCAGGAATGGCGTTCAATATGCTCGTGGACCAATATCCTAAAAAAAAGGAAATCGCTGACATCATGAAATTGAATGCCGATAAGTGGATTGTCTGTATAAATAGATTATCCAAAGAAAAAAAATATCCTGATTTTAATTTCACTGCTTTCGATTTTAAAACTAACAAGGGAGTTTATAACGGTGTTTGGCATGAGCCAGATGCAGCTGCGGGTTTAGCATGGCTTGAATTTACCGCTTGGAAAAAATGGGGAGATGCTTCCTATCTTCAAGCGAGTAAATCCTGTATGGATTATTTACAAAACCGACCAGAAAAAGAAGGTGCTTATTATGAGATCATGATGCCTTATGGTGCTTACATGGCAGTACGAATGAATGCTGAATTAGGAACAAAATACGACGAGATAAAACTATTGAATTGGTGTTTTGACGGGCAAAACTCCGACCGTAATGGATGGGGTGTAATGGCTGAAAAATGGGGGCAATATGATGTTGATGGTTTAGTGGGGCAGAAAAAAGAGGAGCAATATGTTTTCGCAATGAACACCTTTTCGCAAGCGGCAGCATTGGTTCCAATTGTAAAATATAATCCTTCTTATTCTAAAACCATTGGAAAATGGATTTTGAATTTATCAAATTCCAGTCGACTTTTCTATAGCGATGAACATCCAAAAAACAGACAAACCAGTGCCGTATGGCAGGGAGATCCAAACCATGTGATTTGCTATGAGGGTCTTCGCAAAGATTTAGATCACGGTAATGGTTTTGAAGTTTATAAAGATGTATTGGCAAATGAAGGTCCTTATGCTTTGGGTGATCAGATGAAACAATATTCCTCAGCTACCGATTTGTGTCCTTATGGATCAGCTTGGGTTGGAATGTTAGCCTCAATTGTTGACACGGCAAATGTGGAAGGAATTCTGAAAATAAACTGTAATGCAACCGATTTCTTTTCTTCAAGAGCATTGCCTACGTTTTTGTTTTACAACCCTTATAAAGAAATAAAAAATGTATCCTTTAATGTAGGGAACAGTTCCGTAAATATTTATGATAGTGTATCAAAAAAATATATTGGACGAAAGGTTATTGGAAATTTTAATTTCAAATTAAATGCAAATACAGCTATGACACTCATAATAGTGCCATCAGAAATAAAAACATCCATGAAAAATAAAACACTTATCGCAGGAACAAATATCATCGATTACCATTATTAATTTTGAAGTACACTATTTAAATTAAAAACACAATTACACTATAAAAAATGATCGATATCGCAAAACGTTTTACACAAAATCCCTTATTATCACCGGCAGCTCTTCCTCCTAGTAGAGAGGGTCTAGAAATTACCTGCTTGCTTAATCCTGGAGTATTTCAATTTGAAGGAAAAACGTGGCTTTTGGTTAGAGTTGCTGAAAGACCCAAACAAAAAGAAAATATCATTTCGTTTCCAATACTAACGGAAACAGGGGCGATTCAAATTATTGAAATCCCAACAAATGATCCTGAATTAGACGCCAGTGATGCTAGAGTCATTAATTATAAAGGGGTTGATTATTTGACGACACTATCGCATCTTCGATTAGTATGTAGTGAGGATGGAATCGAATTTCATGAACCAGAAAATTATCCTCCTTTGGTTGGCGAAGGTATGTTGGAGACTTTTGGAATTGAAGATTGTCGTGTCGCTTTATTGGACGGAAAGTATTATTTGACCTTTACGTCTGTTTCTCCAAATGGTGTTGGCGTTGGTTTACGCACTACCACCGATTGGAAAAATTTTGAATCGCATGGAATGATGTTGCCTCCGCATAATAAAGATTGTGCCATCTTTGATGCGAAAATTAATGGTTTGTATTACGCCTTACACCGTCCAAGCAGTGTGGATATTGGTGGGAACTATATTTGGATTACGTCCTCTCCTGATGGTTTGCACTGGGGAAATCACCAGTGTATTATTAAAACCAGAGCCGGGTTGTGGGATAGTAAAAGAGTGGGTGCAGGTGCTGCCCCTATAAAAACAGAAAAAGGTTGGTTGTCTATTTATCATGGGGCTAACGCCTCGCATCAATATTGTTTGGGTGCCTTTTTAATGGATTTAAAAGACCCTACTAAAGTAATTGCACGAACAGAAGGTCCTATAATGGTTCCAACAACAAGTTATGAATTGAGTGGTTTTTTTGGAAACGTAGTTTTTACTAACGGACATATTGTGCAGTCAGACGGAGATACTATCACTATTTATTATGGTGCTTCCGATGAGTTTGTTTGTGGTGCAGAATTTTCGATCAAAGACATTTATTCACTTTTAAAATTTAACTAATGTTCCAGAAACTAAAAACCGAAATTGGTCATTTTAAAAGTCAGACGCACAATTTTCAAATATTAGTACTTACAAATCTGGTGTATGCCATCGTTTTACCAGTAATAGATATTTTTGTGGCTGCTTATGTAATGCGAAGTTCCAATGATCCCGTTAAGGTGGTTATTTATCAACTGACAATTTATGCAGGGATTCCACTCACTTTTTTACTAAATGGTTATTTATTAAAACACTTCAACATTAGAAAACTATATTCAGCTGGAATGATGCTCAGTGGTGTTTCTATGATGATTATGATGTCCTTGAAGACACTTGATTTAGTAGGAATAGGATTTGCTGGAATTACTATGGGATTGTCTTTTGGTTTTTATTGGTCTAACCGAGATTATTTGGCATTGGCCATAACTAATGATACAAACCGAAATTATTATTATGGTTTGGAAACTTTTTTTTACACGATTATTGCTGTTGTCATTCCGATTACTATAGGTTGGTTTATTGAATCTAGCGGGGATACCGCACAAATTCATACTGCTTATTTAATCATTACCGGAATTGTGTTTTTAGTAACTGTCATTGCCTCTATAGTTTGTTTTAGGGGGACGTTCCAAAATCCAATACAGAAAAAATATGTGTTTTTTAAATTTCACCAACTCTGGTATAAGTTGTTGTCATTATCCTTATTGAAAGGTTTGGTACAGGGTTTTCTTGTAACAGCCCCCGCCATGTTAATCATGTTATTGATAGGAAAAGAAGGAGCATTGGGTACAGCACAATCCATTGGAGCCATAATTGCAGCCGTAATTATGTATGTTATAGGAAGAATTGCAAAACCTTCAGACCGAATTAAGATATTTACAGCAGGACTCGTTTTGTTTGCTTTAGGAGCAGTGGTCAATGGATTATTATTCAATCAAACGGGTGTTATTATTTTTATTTTATTATTATTGATTGCTAAACCGCTGATGGATTTGGCCTATTTTCCAATCCAATTTAAGGTAATCGATATTGTTTCAAAAATTGAAAAAAGAGGAGAATTTGCTTATATTTTGAATCATGAGGCAGGATTATTTGCAGGTCGCTTTTTGGGAGCAGGTACTTTTTTGGTTTTGGCATATACTATCTCAACCGAAATTGCCTTACGATATGCAATTGTAATTGTAGCGGTATTGCAGTTGAGTTCTATTTTTGTCGCCAAAAAAATTATTGCAGAAGGAAATTTACTTTCTCCAGATGAACCTGAAATTGATAGTAAAGTTATGAAGGAAGTTGCAGAGAAAATTGTTTAAATACAGAATCAAAAAATAAATTTTTATTTATAATTAAATCAAACAAATAATGAATACTATTTTCAAAATCACTTTGACAAGTCTATTTTTTATCCTTTGCGTACTAAGTGGTTCAGCACAAATAAAGCAAAAAAATATTGCTCGTGTAGATCAAATGCCCAACTTGCCGAAACCATTTCAAATAATAGATTATAAGAAAATGGCGGTCCGTTTTGACAGTACCGTATATGATTTCAACGCTAAAGGTAAATATTGGCCATTGGTATGGATTGACAAGAGCCAAAATAATTTTCCTCAAGATGTTGTTGGTTTGTACACTGCTGTTGGCGATGTAAGACAAGGGCCTTCTAATAATAAAGGAATGTTTCACGAATCGTTGGCTACTATGGGAGCTACTTTAGGTGCTAGTTTAGTAGGTATTGATAAAAGCAATCAAGAGAATCGGAATCATGTCAGTATGATGAAAAATTATTTTAATACTGAAACGGGTTGGGACATTATGATGAATAATACTAGTCCAGAGGTTGCTTTGTTAGGAGGAGGTTATGGGAGAGACTGGTGGTATGATGTTTATCCAAATCTGTTGTTTTATGCTGTTTATGATCAATATCCGAACGAGCCTGGTTTTGATGTTATTGCGAGAAGTATTGCTGAAAAATTCTTCAAAGCTGATTCGATATTGAATGGGAATTATAATTATTCTTATTTTGATTACGGTAAAATGAAACCAATGAATAATAACATCTGTGCCCAACCCGATGCAGCTGCTGGACATGCCTGGGTATTGTATTCTGCTTATAAAAAGTTTGGAGATCCAAGATATTTAAAAGGAGCCAAAAGTGCCTTATCTGCACTACAATCTCAATCTATAAATCCAACCTATGAATTATTAATGCCTTTTGGTGCTTATTTGGCCGCCCGAATAAATGCTGAAGAGGGGGAAGATTACGACACTGCTAAGATGTTGGAGTGGACTTTCGATGGAACCGCCATTTGCCGGGAAGGTTGGGGCGTATTAGTAGGCAATTGGAATGGATTTGATATTTCAGGAACAGTGGGAAGTACGGTGGATCACGGAGGATATGGTTTTTTGATGAATACCTATGATATGGCTTGGCCAATGGTTCCAATGGTTCGTTACAATCAATCGTATGCCACGGCAATTGGTAAATGGATGTTGAATGCTGCCAATGCTTCTCGATTTTTCTATCCGCAATACATGCCTGATGAACATGAAACGATTCCACAATTGGCAGAGGTTACTAAAGGAGTTATCGGATATGAAGGTATAATTCAACAATCCAGTTATAAAGCGTATGAAAATTTAAAAGGGCCTGTTGCGCAAGGAGATGGTCCACTATGGGTAGCGGGTGAAAATCCTCAAGAATCTCAATTTAGTGTTTATGGAAGCGGACATGTGGGTATTTTTGGAAGTATTATTCGAGCAACAAATGTGAGTGGAATTCTACAATTAAATTTATTGGCTACCGATTTTTTTAAAGACAAAGCCTATCCTTCTTTTTTATATTACAATCCTCATAGCAATACTAAAAAAGTTATTATACAAACAGAGCAAGGAAAAAAAGTAGATTTATATAATACAGTATCCGGACGTTTTGTTGCTCGAAAGGTTTCTTCGTTGTCCAAAATAAAGATTGCCCCAGAAAGTGCTGCAGTTATTATTTGTGTCCCTTCAGGCGGAGCAATTACGTATGAAGGTTCTAAGATGTTGGTTGACGGAATTGTTGTAGATTATAATTTTCAACAAAAAAAATAAAATTTTGATAGGAAGTTTTGAATTATGACGCTCTTTTTACGGGCACCACTTTTACTAAAATTTGAATACCTAATTATGAAAAACTGTAACTATTTATATTTCAAGGTAAGTAAACTTCAAAGAGCTGATTTAAAACTGTATTATAAAAGCGAGTAAATAACTACTATAGCTTCGAGGTCAGAAGACCTCGAAGAGTTGGGGTTTTGGGACTAAATGAGCATTATTTTTCGGCTTAACTAAATTCTCACAAATACAAACCATTTTTCCAAATTAAGCCAATTGCCCAAATCTCTTGTAGCTAAATGTTATGGGCTGGTTGTTTTGTCAAAATTACAATTAACCCGCCGATTTTTTGCCCCGGAATACCCAAATGCAATTAATTATTTTCAAGTGTCAAGGAAAGGTTATTGGGAATTGAGTTTAAACGTCTTCTTATTTTATCTGAAATTTCTTTTGGGATCAACTTGTTTATATCTTCTTTTAATATTTTACCTTTTTGATCTACGATCTGAAATCCAAAGTAGTCACCCTTTCCGACAATCAATATAGTTAGTTTGGCAATAACTGTTTGATTTCTAGCTCGAATATTCGCATAATAAATGCAATCTTTAACTGGAAAAACTCGATCAATGGTTATATACCTTTTAGCTCCTATTTCTGAAAATTCTTCGCTTAAAATTCGAGCACTTTTATAATCACTTAATTTAATAGACTGTTGTGTAGAATTATTTTTGTGGTAGGATTTATTTTTAATTATATCATAATCGAAAATATCACACTCAATATTATATAATGGTAAATCAAATTTGTTATCTAATTGAAACATAAAATTGTCATACGTTCCTTTTTCAGAAAGCTTTCTTATATCCAAAAATAAATATCCTTTTCCTCCTGTTAGGTAATTCTGAATATACTCGGATTTTTCAGCTAATTTTAAACTTAAATCATGGATGTTTATATTTTGCTCAGTAATGTTAGCATCTCTTAACTCCAAAGTTTTACTAAGAACAACTCGTTCTTTTTTTATTTCATTTAAATCATTTCTTAAAACCAAATTTTCTGCAGCTGAACTTTTGAACTGAGCAATTGTTAAAATTATTCCGCCACAACTACCTAAAGTAATAAGTATTAAAGCAGCGATTGACAATGGACTCATTTGTTTCATTTTATTAATTTACTTATGTCTAGTGGCTATTTTACCATTAAATAAAATTACTCTATTTTAATTATTGGTTTTATTCTAATAATTTTTCCTAAATAAATTGCGGGGGTGTTTATGGGAAGTGTATGTGATAAAATCAATTTATAATTAGTTTTAATAATAGATAATTTTTTGTTTCCCCACAGGTTTTCATATTGATACCTTTTCACGCTTCTGTTGGCAAAATTCAACTTTTACGTTTCTGCTTTTCATTTCGTAATTTTCAACGTTTTATTTTCGATTTTTCACTTTTCGATTTATAATTTATGCGCAAAAAATTTAAAGTTTCTGCTGATAAGTTCCAATTTTCACACTTCTGCTTGGAGATTTTCTGCGGAAACAAATGCTTATTTTTCGATTGTTTTTATCTGCGTAATTTCGGCACAACTAGCCCATAACATACCTATAGGCGAAACAAACCAAAATAAAGGTGATTGGCGAAGGTTTGTATCGTTTTTGTTTTTTCAAATATATACAACTTTTATGACACTATTATAATTGGATAGAGATAATCCTTATAAAGAAATATTGAAGTCAGGAGACTTCAGAGAGCCTGGGTACTATATGAATACTTGTTTAAATGCTCACTTTATTCTGGTGCCTGTTGGAGCAGGAAAATCTTTGCCAAGATGATTGTATAACTCTCTTACTTTAGAACGCCAATTTAACCGGGCTAATTGCCAGCTTTTGCTGCTTTCTAATACTTCTATTCTATCGCTTGAGTGTGATGGTCTGTTCTGTTTTGAATTTTTTATACTATCGAATTCTAAAAGTAATTCAGGTTTGTCGAGTGGATTTATTTCGTTATCTAAATCAAAAATTGTCTTATGCTCTGATTGGTTAAATTTTTCTGATTTGATTTTGAATTGATTGAATAATTCTATTAAAGGCATTTCATCAGTTATATAGTCTAAATCGTAAATATCCTTCTTGGCAAAACGATTTGAAGCACTCATTAATTTGAATAAACCAATGTCAGTTTTATGAATCACGCGAATATCATCACATACTTCTGGAGTAAATAAGCATTTCATATTTTGCAAAAACTCTACTTTAATAACTTGATCTTCTTTTGAAATAAACATTTTTAAAAATAGAAATTGTTCATCAAGTTCTGTATTTAACAGCATTGTATTTACTTGCTTCTTACCATAAACGTTTTCAACTTCTTCTATAATTTGGTCAAAACCAATTCTTCCAATGATTACCGGAGCGATAAAATCGATGTCAATTGATATGCGATGATTGTATCTTAAAGCCAAATTTGTACCACCACCCAATGCAAATTGCGAGATGCTTGATAAATTTTGTAATTCTAAGATAGTCTGTTTTAGAATAGAACTTACTGCACTCATACTTGTTTGAAACGTGCAAAAGTGGGTACATTATATCTTTTTGCAACCATTGCACAAACTTCATTACTAATACGCTCTTTTGTGGTTTTGAGGTATTTAAGAATTAGTGTTTTGGAATAATACTGTTCTAATTTAACAATATCTGTTGCGAAAGATTCTTGGTTTGTGGCAAACAAAGCTCTTGGGATTATAATATCCTTATCTCTGGAGAGACTTAGTTTACTATGATCCATGTCCCAAAATAAGTGTTTGGGAAAAATTGTCGCTATGTTAACTGATTGTTTCACGATACAAAATTAGTGATTTTTTTTAATAACATTGGTTAATAAATGTTAAACAGCTGTTCAAAAGAGAACTAGTCGATATAATATCCAAATTAGCTAGTCTAAATCAGTTAAAACAGATCAATTTATGGGTATTTTGATTATTAAACCTACTTGCTGTAAAACGTGAATATCTTTAGATACCATCCTTATGCACTATATGTTTGTTTTAAATTTACTAAAAAAAGTGGGCATAATTTATATGGTTGCTCTTTTCAAAATTGAAAAATTTTTCAGATTATTTTATAACTCCAAGATTGGGTGAAAATACTTTTGTTTCGAAGTCAGGAGACTTCGATGAGCTGGGGTTAAGTTTGAGTGCTTTTTTATAAATTTTTTTTGCCAGATCAATTTTCTAAATCCTTAAATTGTATTTCCCCAATGCTTATAAAACTGTTACATTATTCATGTATTGCTTGTTCGCTAATTCTAGAAATTTAAAAGCATTACGCCACTTTCGTCGGAATATCTATCAAGCCAAATATATACAACTTTTAGTACACTATTATAATTAGGTGAAGGTAATTTCCTTAATTTTTTTGATGAAGGATGGGGAAAGTTTTTCCTGATTAGTCTGTATTTTATTATTGTTTGAATTTTGGTCAGACTGAATGCTGTTTTTTATTTAGTGGAGTTTATTTTTTTGTGCAACATTTCATTTTCCACTGGCGGTCGAGGGATTTGGAGTAATTCTTCATTTGCTAATTGGAATGGGCACGGAACGCAATTCGCGAACGGGTGTTGACGGACCTGTATCCGGTTCTTTTTAACCCAGGTTTCATTGTTCGTGCTGCGCACGCATCGAACTCTAGCTGTTAGTAGCTGTTTTTTACTTTATAATTTCATTTTTAAATAGTGCTAAATGCTTCAAAAGCAAAATATTATTCCCTGGTTTCTTTATCGTGTCAAATATTTTATGTCAGTTGGAATAGGTTTAAAAAATTCAGCCCTATTATTTTTTATGCTTTTTATTAATTCTGAATTTATTTTTTTAGGAAATGATATTGTTCTTAGAATTATTATGATTTTTGAACCACAAGGCTTTGGCAATGCGTATCACAGCATTATGTTCTTTGTTCTATCAAAATCATTTTGTATCAGAATGCGGTATGTAAATCTAAAAATATTAAAAGTAATAACCTACACAAAAAACATACAGATTAATTTGTTTTATTATGCAAACGATACCCAAATAGTGTCATTACAAATCAAAAATAATCTTTAGGTTTTGTTTTACTTTACGGTTTCCCACATTTTGAGAAAATAATTATTTAATTCCACGCCGTTTAGATTGTCCAGAAACAATTGAAAATCGTACAATTTAATCAATCCGTCCTTGTTATCCGGTACTTGTGCCAACTGTACAAAATTGATGTTTTGGTATAGGGATTTTTCTCCTACTATGTCTTGTATGATGATGAAAATTGCTTGTTGTAACGTCTTTGTATCACAATACAAATTGTAACTTTTTAAAAAAACTACAATGTCTAACTTATGTGATAATTCATGATACTCAACAGGTAAAAATGTGAGTTCGCTGGCTTTTAATGAAATCTCATGGAAGATGTAAGGTTCATCGAGACCCTTCATGAGTTTGTCAATTCTTTCGATTGGTTGGATGAAAGCGGTGAATTTCCAGTTTTTCAATTGCGGTGCATTGTCGACTAAATCAATTACGTGATTAAAGTATTCTGGGTTGCCGTTGGCGGTTAAAATTAGCTCGCATTTTCCGTTGGCGGTTTTCGGATATACAATCATAAAGTCAACTTCTTTGCAATAGTAGCTGAGGTTTTTGTTTATCCAAAAGCTTATGTGTTTTTGGTTTTTAGGGGTTTCGTTGATGAGGTTTTTGATGGTTTGATTGTTGTCTTGGAACCAGTTCCAGAAGGTGTTGATTTTTTTCATTTTTTTGTAGTGATTGGTGAATAGTGAATGGTGAATGGTGAGTTTTGCCTATCGTCTCTCGTCTCTCGACTGCGCTCGAGATGACACGCTCGAGATGACACGCTCGTGATGAGGTTGCTTTGCTTCGTGTCTCGCAACTCCTCGCAATGACTTTATCGTTTGTCTTTCGTTCTACTATCAAATGTTATTAAATTGAACATTTGACGCATCCTAGAACGGAGGCGGTTGCCGTAGTTGTTTTCGATTTCGGAGGCAGAAAGGTTGGTGGTGATGTGCGTGATGGATTTGTTTTCGACAAACTGTTCGTACCGGCTGATGAGTACCTCAGCCATGACGTTGCAATCATTTCCGAAGTGCTTTATTTGCTGTTCGGCACCCAAATCGTCAAAGCAATAACCGGTTAGTTTCGATTGATTGGTTTGCTTTAGCGTGTAGCAGTTGATGGCCTCAAAGCCATTTTTGGCAAATTCAAACGAGACTTCCCTGCATGTTTTGATTTTGTACTCAGACGCATGATAGGCAAATGGACGTACTAAGTTCATTAAAGATGTTTTTCCGCAACCTATTGAACCTGATACTAAAATGCCTTTTGATAAGTCTATATTTTGGTTTATGGTAGCTTTCTCATCTTTTATCATATAAATCAACAATTTGTAGATGGTGGGGTGATCCATTTCGCTGATTTGAAACGAACTTCCATAGGTTGTTTTTCCTTGGTTTTCTAAATATTCCAAGCATTTCTGGAAATTATACACTTTGAAACCTTTGTAGACCAAGAAGGTTTCATGGACTGATTTACAATGGTTCGTCATAGTTTTTTTGGGTTGCCGTGTGCAGGTGCATCGGTTTTGGTTGGGCGTTGTAATCGGATTTTGAAGTATGTGTCGCAAACTTAGCTGTGTTGAGCATCCAGTTTCTTGCTGCAGCTTTCCAATCTTTCATTTTTGTTTTTCCGCCTATGAGCCAACCGATGCTGGAGTAGTAATTGAAAAACTTATTGGCTTCTATTTGGGAGCTTTCCTTGAAAGAGAAGTATTCCAGTATCATTTCGAGTGATGGCACTGTGTTTTCAAAAAATAAATCGAGTTCAACAGCTTTTTCTTTTTTGGTGCAACTTTTTTCTTTTTGCTGCCCGCTTTCAGTTTGTTTTTTATTGGTAGCAGCGAATACTGGAAGTATTTGCTGCCCGGTCTCCGTTTTTATTTCTTTCTCTTTTGGATTTATTATAGGATTTAAATTTTGAACTGGTTGATTTATTAAATTTTTTTCTATATCTATTTTTGTATTGTTTAAATTGTTTTTAACTGTTTGTTTTTTATTATATATATAGAGCTGTTCATTTACCTGTTCAATGACATGTTCATTTTTTGATTCGGTCAAATTGTGAACGGGTTCATTTTTTGAATGGGTTGAGTGTGGTATTTTTGAAATTGTTTTTTCTTTTTCAGAAAAATTGGTCATAATGATGTTGGAGCAAGAGTGTGGATTGAATGTTGGATTGTATATCATAAACCCTAAAAGTTCTAATTCTCTCATGCATTTATGATACGTTGCTTTTGAATTGATCTTGCTGGCTTTCATGATTTCTTCCCGAGAAATGCCTGTTGGATTCTTGAATCGGTTTACGTTCCAACATTGGAAAAGTGCCAAATAGAGAGAAATGTGCGTTGGATTTAGGGTGGATTCATAATTGATTTTATTGAAAAATCCGGTGAGGTGTTTGATGTAATTCATTTTAATAGTGAGTGGTAAAAAGTGAATAATGATTAGATTGCTTCGTTCCTAAAAACTAATTTACTTGAAAAGGGTAGGGAGGGCATTTACTTTATTTCCGTTTAAAAGTTTTTCTATATCAGTTTGGTCGTAATACATAATTCCACCGATTTTGGTGTAGGTCAATGTTCCGTTAATGCGAAGGTTTTGTAAAGTACCGGGTGAAATATTTAGCAGTTTCCGGACCTCGTTGGATTTGAGCCATTGTTTCTGCTGGAGTGGTTTGGATTGTATGATTCCTTTTAAATCATTGAGAAGAAGACTGCGAAATTCGTTTAAGTCTTCCATTGTAATTAATTGCTCGCGGTACATTCTGTTTTTAGTAGCGTTGGTGGAGCTGTTGCTTTCAAGTGCCATAACTTTCGGTTTATATTGTTATGGTGCAAAATTGTTGTAATTGGTTGTTTTTATATCACAAGTGGTTCACAAGTTGTGAAAGAAAAAATGGGTTTTTATTTTGAAGGGGCTGTGGTTATTGACTTTTTTTAATAAAAATATAAGAGCGGATATAAGAAGTACGTTTATGTAAGTACTGATTTTTTGTTTGAAGAAATCTTTTCTTTTGCCTTGATGCAAAAGAAACAAAAGATCAAGCCTGAAAATCAAAAGCTTGAAAACTACCTCGAAGTTCCGTTCCGCAGCCCGAGCCGTTCGTCCTTCGTCCTCAACTCGCGGACTGCTGCCACTTCACTTCCTCGTTGTTTTGCTATGCTTTTTATTTAAGGGCGGGGTGAGGAGGTTGTAAATTCATGTTTGTTTTTGATATTACTGGTCTTGCATAGTCGATTTTGGATGTCTTGTTATTATTTATGAATGTTGTTGACTTCTTAATTTACTGATGAAGTAGGTAGGAGATAGGCCTGTTTGATTTTTGAACGCTCGTGTAAAGATTTGTGTGGAACCAAAACCAGCTTCGTCACTTAATGACTTATTTTTGTAATTGCGGTATTTGTTTTCGTTTATGAGTAGTTTTATAATATGTTCAATCTTTAAATAGGTGATATATTCAACGGTTCCTTTGTCGCGGTAACGTGCAATAATTTTTGATACGTATTTCGTATTGGTGTTTAATAATAAAGCCATTTTTGCCAAAGTCATGTCTTTTTCGAGATACTTTTTATTGCGTTCAAATTTTTCGAGATTTTTAAGAATGGCGGCAATCACCTCGGGATTGATATCGAGTTCGGTTTCTTTACTGGTATTGTTTGAAACTAATGATCGGGTCGTTTCGGGTTTGCGATTCATCAATTCTTCAAACAATCTTTTATTTTTATAGTGTCTGTACACTAATACCGCTATGATTACTGTCATTATGGTAATTATAATGGTCCAGTAGTGTTCAATGTTTCTTTGAGTTTGAATTAAATTTTTTGTGTCGTATTCTTTGTGTATTTTCCCTGAAAGGTATTTGTAATCCTTAATTAGCACTTGGTCTACTTTTGAAAGGGCTGTGACATAATATAACTCTAATTCTTTGTCGTTTTGTTGCTGATAATAATCAATTAATATTTCATAGGCTTCCCGTAAATCAGGACGTATGTACTTTTGTTTTTGGAAAGCTTCATCTATCTTTTTTAAGTAGGGTACTGCCTTTTCCTGCAATTTTAGCGCCCAGTAGCTTTTACCGATGTAAAAATAGGCCGTCGTTTCGTTTGTAAAGTCTTTATTCACTTTCATAGAAGGCAGTGCCTTTGTCAATTTTTTTATTGCGTCGGGATAATTGTGTTTAAAATATTGGTTTACGCCTTCGGAATGGATGAAGTAGGACTGCATTTCTAGGTTATTAAAGCGCAGACCTGCACCGATTCCCGTCTGATTCATTTGGCTGCATAGTTTATATTTACCTATGCGATTGTAAGAAAGCCCTAAAGAATGAAGTGAATTAAGATAGGCACTGCTATTTTCTTCCTTGAAGTAGCCAAGACATTCTTTGAACAATGCTATTGCCTCATCGTAAAATCCAAGGTAATATTTGATCTGAGCAATGCCATATTTTATTTTGTAAATTTGGTATTTGTTGCTTGTCTTTGAAATGTATTCATCTGCTATGAGGTAGTTGTCAAGTGCTTTCATTTGCTCTTTCCGGTCATAGTACACTGCTCCTCTAGTCATGTACACTGCTCCAATTAATTCGATGTCGGCTGTTCTTTTAGCTGCTGTCACCATACTATCGGCATATATAATCCGTAACTTTTTATCGTTTTTGTAAATTAAAACTTTATAAGCCCACGCCATTTGACCGAAGTTTTTCTCCCTTTTTGCTTTAGCTAACCATGAATGAGCATACAGCCATTCTTTAATGCTGTCCTTTTCCGTATATAGTATGTTTTTGCTAAAATATTCATAGTCTTTAGCTGAAAGGCTGTCCGGAATAATAAAACTATTTTGTTGTGCGGATGCATTATTATACAGGCATAGGAATATTATAAGTAAGTATTTTTTTGTCATATTCTTAAGAGATTGGGGTCTTACTGATTAGAAAACATAAGATTAATGCCTTTGAGACTCTGTTTTGGTAAAATAAATGTAACTAAAATAATTTAATTGATACGAGAATTACCTCAACAAATGGCTTTTCTGTTTTTATGAATATAAGTTGCTGGATGGTTGTTGTTTATCTAAAAAAGTTCTGTGTTCAATTCGGGAATTGCATATAGTAGATTCCCGAATTGAACAGTTGTTGGCTTGCCGGTGGGGAAAGCTCCTAGTAGTTTTGTCCTGAATTCAAACGGTTTTGTTATGAGTAAAACCAACACCAACATTGTTCAGATTATCCCGGGAGAAATGAACTGATTAAAATAATCAGTAACATTTAAAAACATTATCAAAGATGAAAAAATTCTATTCAGGTCTTAGCACATTAATTTGTTTGTGCGTTCTATTTACACTTGATTCCTGTACCACCGATACACCTTTTGTATCGGGAGATACTATAAGCAAGGCAGACGCAAAGAATGAAATTCATTATTATTATCCCAATAAAGGGGATACAGTGCTCGCTGCAGAAAGTTTATCGGCTAACACTAGTACAGAGGAGCCAGCAATGGCTGTTGATCCTGACTGGAAAATACTTGTTGGCCATATTATTGATGGTTCTGGAAGTAGTAAGTAGACATAAAAATCATACACATTGCTATGGTAGTTATTATTACAGTATGATTTTTTTGCAACCAAAGCTAGAAGGCTGCTCATTTTAGTGTGAGCAGCTTTTTTTTTAATTCTCATCTGCATCATCCATGCGGATTATGAGTTTGTTTTTGAGTGTATTCATAAATTTTGTCCTATCGGATTTCCTGTTTCGGATTTCCAAAAAAACCCTGTTGAATTGGCCCAATTCGATTTCTAAAGAAGACTCGAAAAAGGTTATGACTTCTTTGAGCCCTGTGGCTCCATTATTAAAAACGCCTTCTGAATGCAGTGCATAAATCAATTCTATCAGATCTACTTTTGATCCAGTCCATTTCAGGCTTTTAGAGAGTGGAGAAGGCGATTGTGTGATTATTGCCTTTCTTTCTAGTTTTTCCATTTGCTCCACCAGAAAATTTTTTATTTCATCGTTCGCTATTATGCGAGCCATCTTATAGTCGTGAGAGGTCGCGAATCGATGGTCTATTTGAAAATAAACACTGTCCATCATTAATTTAAGGTCGTATTTTTCGCGTATATAATATTTGCTATCGAGACAGTTGTTAGCCGTGCGACAGTAACGATAAAATTCCTGGTTTTGTTTGAAGAAAACTTTTAATTTAAGAAGTTCGGAGTTATAATATTTAGCTATTGTTTTATGGGAACCCAATGGCTTGTTGGTTTCTATAGTATAGATTTCGCTATAGTAAATCAGTTTAGCAGCAAACTTAGGCTTGATGTCTCGGAAGAATTCTATTTCTTCTTTCTTGTTCAACGATTTGTATTTTATGAAAGAGGATTTTAGTCTCTCTAAGGCAGTAACGCTACTTTTAATGGACAATTCAGCCGATTGAATTGGATTTTCTGTTTCCAGATGGATCAATTTTAACTGATGTTCTAATTGAGACATCAAGGATTCAGAAAATAATTTCATTGAAGCGGTTTAAGATTTACAAATTGACTTATTTGGTAATTGAATTGGGCTGTAAATCTATTTGATGCTCGCTACCGTTGCAAATGGAGTAGTGTGCGATTCCCGAATTGAATAGTGAAATTCCCGAATTGCATACTTTGTTTTTTGTACTAATGCGGTGATTGTATTTTATATTTACCGCAAAAATGCGGTGATAAATAGAAATAATCACCGCATTTATAATTAGAACGATATTGGAGGTTATAAGTTGTGAAACTAGTAGCCATACTAGTAAAACAGAATAGCATATTTTATAATACTAGTTGTAATCATTTTATTTCTAAAGGTAAACCAGTAGTAAAAAGCTTCTGGTTTATATTTTTTATTTTGTAATTTTTTCAATTTTCTCCATCAACATACCAAACCTTTCTTCCCTTATTAATGGATGAATGTGCATGGCTAAAATTTCGTTTGCTTGCGGATGCTTTTTTATGCCATTTATTTCTTGTTTTATGTATGTTCTAACATCTTCATCGGCAGCGAGTATTTCTTCTACAATTGAGGTTCTGTTGTCTAATAGGTAGATGATGTCTTCGTAATCGTGACTACCGTAGAAATCATTTGCGCCTCTGTCTTTAAATGCTTCTAATTTTGTGGCAAGGAAGTAGGGTGAAGGTAAAATGTTTATATTAACTCCTTCTGGCAAATCAATTTGTTGTAGGTATTTAAAGCCTGGCTTGTACCATATATTAGAAATTCCGATGCTACTATCTTCTGCAGGTATTATGTCTACTGCTATTTTATCATATTTGTATGAACAAATAGAATGTCCTTCAGGATCTGGATAAAATTTTAGTTCTGCCAAGCGTTCTTGCATTTGTGCCCATTCGTTATAGTTAGCTAAGTTTATGGTCATGTCTATATCTGAAGTCGGTCTGATTTCTTCTGCAGCTGGGTCATCGGTGTACAAGCTAATCACTGCTCCACCAATGAATACCATTTTTTCTCTCAGTTCTTCCAGGCCTTTTGCTACTTGAGCTACTAAAGCTAGATTTATTATTTTATTATGCATTTAGTATTCTTTTTTCCAGTTCTTTTTTCGCTATTTCTTTTTCTCTTACTCTACCGACTCTCAATGCATCGACCATTGCCAGTAATTCGTATAATATGTTATCTTTTAGTATTGCTTCTACTACTGTATTGTATAACGGTTCGATGGCTTGACCTCTATCGTTTCCTCTAGCGTAAGGCCAAACATATTTTTCTGAGGCATTTATAATTTTATTTAACGGTTCTGCAGAATGGGCTGTCAGTACACCTCTTACTATTGGTCCAGGGTGTTGTGGAAACGCATAGCTTATGCCGTGGATGATGAATTCATTGAATGCTATACGGTTTACTTTTTTTCTTGCGTCATCAATTAAGCCTGCATATTTGGAACGATTGAGAGATTGGCTGACTTCTGATTGGCTCATTCCCAATTCTTCTGCCAGTGTATGGTGAAACCAATCTTTGTTTCCTAAAGCGATAATCTTTAGGAGGATTACTATGTCTTGTGGCTTTAGATTATTTTTTATTTGGGACATTTTCTTTATATTGCATATTGCGATATGCAATATTACTTAATATTTACTTATAAAACAATAGATTACTATTTTATATCGCATATCGCGATATGCAATATATCTCTATTGACTATAACAAATTGAGTTGAGGTTAATTATTTAAATACTATGTGTAAAATATGATTCTAAGTATGTATTGACTTCAGCTAAAACATTCTGATATTCTATAATTAATTCTTTTAGTATTTTTTTTCTTAATCTCACCGCTTGAATTCATTATGTCTAATTGAGTTGATACGTCCTCTAAATTCCAAACAAGGTTTCTCCTTTATTGGTAGCAGTTATTGTTGCTGATTTTGTTAATGGCAAGTGCGCAAAAGCATTTCTTGTATTCATTAAAGTTTGAACTTTACTTATCATTTTGTTATCAAATGAATCAATATTTCTTAATGTTTTCATTTTGGCACCCGTGCTTACAATTGAAGAGTTAAGGACAATAGTTTTAAATTCATGTTCTTTTGCAGGAGAAAAGTAGCGTGTCGTAGATATCAAATTCTTTCTCTTTAGAATGGAAAAACTTTTTGCCTAATCCCCAGAAAATTTATATGACCCATGATTTCTCGTATCATAATTGATCCTATTAATTTATTGGCCATACTGATGTGATTTGATCACAAAGTAGGACTAAAAATCATCATCAAAACTGTCCAGTTTGAACCGGAATGAGGTGTTCACTTTGCTCCGGAATCACCTGTCCAGTTTGAACCGGAATGGGGTGTTCAGTTTGACCCGGAATATCCAATAAGAATTTGTTGGATTCCTCTAATATATTCCGTTGGATTGTGATTTAAGTCAGCCATATTTTTATTGATTACTTTTTTAATTATTTTACTCTCAAAACTTCTAACAACTTAAAATTTAGATACAACTTTTCTTTGCCCACTTGTTCACTTTTCAAGAAACCGTGATTTTCCAATTCTTTTAAATAATTACCTACCGTTTTTAGATTGCCTAATCCTGCCTTTTCTAATTGGTTTCTTTTTGTATATGGTAATCGGAATAGCTCTTCCATAAGGTCTTTTGAATATATTTTTGGTAACTTTTGTTGTATTTCGGTTCCCATTTCATTCATCAGTTTTTCAATCTCCGCTATTTGGCTCCTTCCTTTTAGGGCTGTTTGTTCCACCATATCCAGCATATATATAATCCAATCTTCCCAATTTCCTTCTTCTGTTACTTTTCTGAGATTGGTGTAGTATTTGTCTTTGTGTTGAATGATATAATTACTTAAATATAGTGCCGGTAAATCAAGTAAGCCTGTCATTTTGAGGTATAATAATAGAATAATTCTTCCTGTACGACCATTTCCATCAAAGAATGGGTGAATTGCTTCAAACTGGTAATGAATGATTGCCATTTTTACTAATGGGTCAATATTATCTTCTGCGTGAATAAAATCTTCTAGGTTTTTTAGCTTTTCTCTAATTACATTTTCTCCTTCTGGTGGTGTATAGACTACAGAGTTTGTTGCTGGGTTTTTTAATTGTGTTCCAGGTGCATTTCTTATACTGGATTGATTTTCTTTTATGATTTGCATTATTGCAACAAATAGATTTGTCGTTAGGATAGGTCGGTTTTCTACTTGTTCTACACCAAACCACAAGGCATTTTTGTAATGCATTACTTCTTTTGTAGCAGGATTATCATTTTTTTTCTCAGCAATCGATGCTTTGAACAGTTCGTCTTGTGTTGTGATTATATTTTCAATTGCAGAACTAGCTTGTGCTTCCTGTAAATTGATTGTGTCTATAAATAATGTTGGATTGGGTAAATTTGTAATTGCTCCTTTTAGCTCTGATAAAGCTCTACTGGCTGCAATTGTTTTTTTGAGTATTGTAGTATTTTCTATTTCCGCTTGTGGGGGTAATAACGGCAAATCATTGTACGCAATTTCTGGATTATGTGTTATTCTCTTACTCATATTATAATTTTTAAACGAAGGCGTTTATTACCTTTAATTTGTGTTCGAGTGTAAATATAATAAAAATTTACTCTCGTTTTGTTTTTGAGAGTAAATATTGCCCTCGTTTGATTTTAAGTTTTTCTTTCTTTACAAAAAGGTAATTGACATTAAATATCGGGGTTTGTTTTTTGTTATTATTTAACTTTTATTGAGGGTAAATATAATTCTTCAATAAAATAGTTTTGGAATAACGAAGTTTCATCTTTTACAACACCAAGCACAATTAGCCGACCAGCTTGCTGATCTCAATATTATAGATTTCATTATAGAAAATTAATTTACTTGCCAACTGCGGCTTAATTTCCTTGAAAAATTCTATTTCTTCTGATTTACTGGTAAAACTATGTTTTTTGAAAAATGCTTTCAATTGTTCTAAGCTTGCTATTGTAGCTTTAATAGCCTGCTGAGAAGAGTGTATTGGGTAATCTACATTGGAATGGGTTGTTTTTAATTGTTTTTCTAATTCTGCCATTATTGAATTTGAGTAGTTTTTCATTGGATTCGCTGCTAATTAAGTATTTAAGACCTGTCTATTGTCTTATTTGTAGTCAGTAAATCTATTTGGACGTATGCATTTTAGCAAATGTTTACTTGTGTAATTCCCGAATTGCATAGTAGAATTCCCGAATTGCATACTTTGTTTTTTGATATTCATGCGGTAAATAGGGTTTGTATTTACCGTAATAATGCGGTGATTAATGAAAATAATCACGGCATATTTTTATTTGCGGTATATTGGATAATCAGGAATAATTCGAGGTCGATAGATCATGAAGAGTTATGATGAGATGCTTTATGGTCTTTACCTTACTTATTTAAAAGATTAAGTGCTTATTTATGAGTAACTTACTTACTTTTAAAATTACAGTAGCGTTTAATTACTTTTCTAATTTTATACTTATATGTTATTTTGATTTATCCTAAAATCAGGTTGTCAATTTGACTTGTTTTTCACGTACTTGGACCGATTAAAAGGAGACATAATCTTGAATCAAAAACTAATTTCTCTAAAAGTCCTGTAAAAGGAAAAATTAAAATAAATAAGGATATATAAATACTTTTTTTATTTAGCAATGAGTCAATTTTTATTTTATTTTACATTTTTTCAATTTAAAAAACTACAAATTCTTTTTAATTAAAACATTGATTAATATAAAAAGACAGTATTAGATTCCTTCAGTCAGGAATTAAATTAAAATTTAAAAAAGGGTTACTTAATCCGAAAGGATATAAAAGGATTTATGAAATGTAGAACTAATAAAAAATAGATTTGAAAAGGTATAGGAATAACTTTGGGGCATTAGATAGCAATGAAATTACTTTATTTATTCATAATAAAAAACAAAAAATAGAATTTCAGGATATTTTAAAAATTAGATTTATTAAAAGACAAAAATATCTTTTAAATTATCTTGTTTTTTTTGTGTCTGTTCTTTTAATGTTTTTTATTAAAAATAATTCTTTGTCTAGTCATCAACATCTAATTTTTTTGTTTTCAAGCTTGATACTTTTACTGATTAGCTTTTTTTTTAAATCATTTGAATATAAGTTCATTCTAATTAAAAAAAATGATTTTATAATAATTGATGTTCCTATTAAATTAAGTATGGAAGCTGAAAATTCAGTAAATCAATACCATTTAGTCTATGCTGAGTACAAAAATCGGACAAATTTTCAAGACTAATTTAAATAGGAATAAAAACCTATCTTAAATCGTTGAGATTTCTGTCTAGAAAATGAGTGCAGCCTAGTCGTACTGTTAATAATCACAATATTATTTAAAAAAAAGGAATCATATTAAAAAAATAGAAGTAAAAATGACAACTTATAATCGATTTTGAGTCCAATTCAAAATGCTTAATTAGGAATTAAGCACTAAAACATCTCATTTTAGATTATAAATTCAAATCTTTTATTTAATTCGAATTTTAAGTGTGCATCCTAATGATTCTAAAATCAAAAAATAATGCGTATTTGTAATTTCTTTTACAACTGCATTTTGATTCAAAAAGGGTCCGGAATCTACTTGTATTGTTTCTCCAACCTGATATGACGTTATTGATATTTCAGCTGTTTCATCTTTCAGCCATTCTTTTATGGTTTTGATTTCAGTGTCTTTTACAATGGCATGCTTTCCCAACCAAAATAAATATCGAATCACGCCAGGTGAGGCGAATACCAAATTCCGGTCTTTTTCTGCTAATTGTACAAAAACATAATGATTAAAAAGAGGTACTTGTATCTTCTTTTTTCTATCGGACCATTGTTGCTCTTTTATAATTAAAGGACAGTAACAATTTATACCAAACCGATTTAATTGTTCTGCTACTTTTTTTTCCCCTTTGGGTTTCGTGTATACTACATACCAGTTCATATTGCTTTCTTCTATTTTAGTGGAAGTATAATTCGTTTGATATTACTAACTAAATTCTAATTGCAATTTTAAAAATACAGTTAGATTCTATAATTTATACTTATATGTTAGGTGTTGAGGTACTCTTTTTAGTACTTTTAAAAATAGATAAAACTAGGTAAGCTATTTCTTTAAATTTAAAACAATTTTTTAAATAATGGATTTAAAGAATTAATCGTAATTTATTTGGTAGGGATTTGTCTTTTTTTTAATGTTAGGAAGTGTATTTTCTTGGTATGAATCAATGAAACCAGTAAATGCAGAAAGGAAGATGTTCTTTCTTCTAGTTCTTTTAGTTCTTTTAGTTTTGGAGTCTTTATTATCTAAGATCAAACTCGTCTACAGTTGTACATTTTTTGTTTTTGATACCAATCATTGCTTACTAAATCCATGTGTTTTATTTTGAAACTTTCAAAATCAAAGTCGTATCGGCTGTTGCAATTGAATAGTGCTTGCCGTTGCTTTCTTGTAGTCCCGAAATAGAAAAATTAATCCTCGAATTATTTAATGAATCGTTATTGGTAAAAAATCCTGATTTATAATAGCTGCAGGAGAGGTGGTAATTCCTTTGAAATTAATTATAAAAATAGTGGTGTCAATCAGACTTTGTTCAATGATTTTAACATATTCCAGTATTTTTGGTTGCCAATTTTAAATCTGGTTAACAAGCTATTATTGATAATGTCGTAATATGAAGATCTGAATTGGGATAATATTATTGTTCTGGTTCTGCTTTTCGAAGTTTATATAGGAAAGACTGAATTTTATTTTGAAAATGTTACAAATTCGTTGTTTAAATAATCTTCAATTAAACTTTCGTCTTCTGCTGCTTTGGCTATGTTTAAAGTTGAACTTTCTCCATAACATTTTACTGAAAACTGCTGCTCCTTTTTGTCCAAACGTAAAATTAAGAATCCAGCCGATTCCCCTTGCTGTAGTACTTCATTGTGCAATATTTTTGAACTAAAAATAATGGGTATTTTTTTTTCATTTATAATATATTTTAAAATCTTCATTTTAATTGAATTTATAGTTAGTAGTTACTTCTTTGAATTCTAAATAATAATTGTTAAGGGGTTTTTCTTTATTTCGAACTTTTATTTTTTTATTTCCATTATAGAAAAAAAGTACTACTTGAACATATTTTGCATTATTAACATTATTGATTGTTTAAGTTCAAATGTATATATAATGTAAAACATAAGAAGGAATAACATGGCGATTTTCTCCTAATTTCGGACATTTTGATTCTGATGATTTTTTTGTAGTAATTTTAAAAAGTATTATTTTTAGTTCTTTATGAAGCATGTCCAATTGTTAACAATGTAGTATTTAGAAGGTACTTTAATTACTATTGCATTTAGACTTTCAATGACTATAAAAACCTTCTAAAATATTAAACATATCCAAAGAAATTATATCCAAACCATTATGTTGCCAATAAATTGTAGATAAATAAGAAATGTTGTTTTAAATTTAAAATATCAGTATTTTCTTTGTTTTATTTCTTTAATTCAATAGCATATTTGTCTTTTAATTTTTTTTTTTAAAATGTAAAACAATAAGGTATTTCATGTTATTTTAATATTATTCTAGTTTTTAACAGTTAAAACACTTTTATTGGTTTTTTATAATGTTTATTTAACGTATTTGGTATTTTATGTTAAAAAAATTAATTATGTAAATTAGAATTGTCCTTATTTAGGACATAATAGTACTAAGGTGAACATAATATCGGTTGTAAAAAAGAGTATTATTGTAATAACGTTTAAGATTTAAGTATTATTAAACAGATTTTCGTTTTTTTAACAAATGTTTAATAGATATATTAATACAAGTTTAATTCACAACTTCCTCAAATCATGAATAAAAAGACTTATTATAATATACGAAAAATTCGAGAGATGAATGATCTAACTCGAGATTATGTAGCCGGAGAACTGCAAATGAGTACTAGTGGTTATGGTAAAATAGAACGCGGTGAAATTGATTTGACTATTTCTAAACTTTATAAGATTGCTGCTGTTTTGGGAGTTTCAATTACTGACTTATTGTTTTTTGATGTTTCAACTCTTTTCAAGAATAATGTAAATGAGACCTCCGTACATCAAGCAAGTCCTGAAGCAAAAACTTTTTTTGATAAAGAACAGGTAGTTAATTTAGAAAATGTGAACCAATTACCGATAAATAAAAACAGGTGAATTTAAAAACACGAGGTTAGATTTATAATACTTTTTTTTTAATTTATGTTCCTCGCCTAAAATAGTGGAATTGTATTTTTAGAAGAAGAACCTTTTTTTAGAAAACAACTTTGTTTTTCATTTATTTATCTTAAATTAGCAATACAATTATCTTTTTGAAATTTAATCAAAAGAATTCTTCGAGGCTATGCCTCGGAGTCACTAGTTAAAGAGTAGTATATTTGTTTGATGAGTGTATCTGTTTTCAAACGGCATAATAAAAGTTTGTTACTTTATCATTTTAGTTTACCAGATAAAGTATCGAAGAAATGTTTTGTCTGAAGAAGTAGAAATAAGTTTGTAAAAACATTGCAGAACGGTTTGAAATTCATTTTATTGAAATTGGGGCAGATGAAAATCACGTTCATTTTTTGATACAAAGTCTACCAAAAATTTCTGTTGAAATCATTGTTATAACAGTAAAAAGTATAACTGCAAAAGAAATTTTCCGATTGCGTCAAGACGTTAAAAGTAAATTATGGGGTGGTAATTTTTGGACGAGTGGATATTATATAAATACAGTTGGTCAATATGGAAATGAGAATGTAATTCAGAAATACATTCAAAATCAAGGAGAAGAAAAGACTGTTTACAAATCATTTAACAAAAACCAGCTACGGTTAACTTTTGAATAACACGATACCTTTAGGCTCTGCCTCAGGGTTATTCATTATTTTCAATAAAAAAAATATGATTTATAAAAAAATAAAAGAAATAAGGTTGTTCAAGAATGTGACTGTTGACTTTGCAGCTTCGGAATTGGAAGTAAGTATTTCTGATTATTTGGCTATTGAAAATGGAACAGTTGATATGAAATTGTCTAAAATTTTTAAATTAGCAGTTATTTTTAATGTTTGTGCTTATGAATTTTTTGATGATACTGAATTTGGAAATAATTCGACTTGTATTAATGTAGGTACCTAGTTCCACAACGTTGTTGATGTGAGTTGATTTAATTTTGAGTCAAATTTAGGATTTTATTTTTAAATATAATTTCTTGATCTTAAAAAGAAATCAATTCGAATTTTGGGTCTAGTTTAAACTATTCTTTCATTTAGTATTAATTCATTTAGTAGTATTTGGATGCGCAAATAAAACCCGCAGTATTAGTTAAGCAACATTTTTAAAATTATTTTTCTGTATCCAGAATTCTTCAATGGTTTGTAATCTAAAGCGGAAAGCCTTCTTTTCGTGTTATAGCAAATTTCAATAATTTCAAATATAGCTCGTTTCATCTGTTCTTTTGATAGGAGTTTATTTCTATGAATTTGTTCTGTTTTCAAAGTCTTAAAAAAGCTCTCAGCTACTGCATTACCAGAATAATTCCCTTTTTGGCTCATGCTTCTTGTAATCATTTTATAAGATTCAATCACATTGGTGAACTTTTTACTAGCATATTGAACTCCACGGTCAGAATGAAATAGTAATCCTTTTTCAATACTTCGGTTTTTAACAGCCATTTTCCAAGCTGCCAACGAAGTTTCCCCTACATTCATTCCATTACTTAGACTCCATCCGATAATTTTTCTGTCATAAAGGTCTAAAACGGTTGTTGAATATATAAATCCTTCTTTTACTATAATTTAAGTAAGTCCGATACCCAAACTTTTGACGGTTTTGTAACTGAAAATTCTCTATTAAAAACATTGGGAACAATTAAATACTTATGCTTAGAATTTGTTGTAACCTTGAATTTCTAGCTTAATTTACTTCTTAAACCCAGTTGATTCCTATATTTAGCAACCGTAACTCTTGATATTTTATTACCCAGAGAAATCAACTCTGCCTTCATTCGTGGACTTCCATATCGCTGTTTTGAATCAAAATAAATGGAAGTTATCTTTTCTTTCACAAGTAAGACTCTTTGTTTTCGCTCTGAAACGGACTGACTTTTCCAATGATAATAACGTCTTTGTCCTGCTTGTAATACTTTGCACATCTTTTCAATCGGAAATATCTTTTCATTGTTTCTGATTAAAGTATAAATCATCGACCGTTTTTGGAAAAGATGTTTATCGCTTTTTTTAATATATCGTGTTCTAGTTCTGCGTCTTTTGAACCTACTTATAAGCTCTGCTATTCGTTCCTGTTCTGGCGTTTTCTTTTACAATTGCCGTTACCTGGAAAACTTCCTTGTCCAAACTCTTCATACTAATCATACTCTTTTCTCTATTTATTCAATTGTGGAGCTGTAACTCTTAATTCTCTAGCTAATTCTGAAATGTTAGGCCTCTCATAACTCAATTGGACGGTTTTCTCTTTAAAAGCACGGTCGTAAATTTTACGTACTTGTTTCATAAATTAAAATTAAGGTTTTTATTCTTAACTTTTTATACAGGTAAAGTTAGCAAGTCCAATATTTTGCAAATCTTGAAGTGCTATAATTTAATGGCTTTACAAACTCCCACAATTGCGTTGAATTTTCTTTACGTTCATTTGCCCAATTATTATAGTTCGGATAACTAAATTTAAATCTAATTTCTTTTGAATATTGTTTTGACTTAACGGTTTATTTCTATCCACGCAACCTCCACAATTTTGACATTGTCTATGAAGCCTCAACCTTTCAGGATTTCTATTATCAATAGTAACATTAAAAAAAGGATCATTACAACATTCGCCAAGAGTTGTAAGAATTAAATTATTGCAATCTACACATTGCAAGATATTATGAAATTTATGTGTAGAATAAATAATCGTTTTTTGGCTATTGCATCGAGAACATTTTTTCATCAAATAAATATTAATAATTTTCGGTTTTTTTTAAGGTTGTTGCTAACGTTATACCGCCTTGAGTTTGCTGGAAGTTCGTAACCGCTCAATTTTCCGTTTAACTAAAACTTGATGCGAAACGGTAATTCCACTAAATTTCAGCTAGCTCAAAGCAGTTAGGTGCTGGCATCTTTCAAATCTACTTTTATAACATCTTTACTATCTATTTTTCGTATTACTAAAGTTGCAACTTCTAACTGGTCTTTATGGTTGCCGAATTTCCAGTTTTCTAATTTTTTCTCGCCAAATAAATAATAACCTTTAGTTTCCAGGTGCTTCAGTAAATTATTTAATGAAAGAGATATTTTTATATTTTGTACGGTTATGAGTTTTTCATCGACTGATACTTCATGTACACGAGCGAGATGCCCGCGCCAGGGGAAATATATTAAAGTGGATAGTTCCCAGCAACGGGAATTGATTAATCGCCATTTTTCAAGTATCTAAACCAATAAAATTAACTGCAATAAATTATACAATATGTATAATTTTTATGTATATTTGTCTAATGAAATTTTGCTTAAATGGATGTAAAAATATTAAAAATCGATGGAAATGTTTTAGTAAATGCTAAAATTTCAGATTCAAAATTATTAAAAGTAAATCTTCCGTCAGTGGCAGATGGATGGAGATTTAATTTTAATAAACACTCGAAAAAGAAAGGTTTTGAAACATATATTTTGGTGTCTGAAGAAACTTCTGAAAAAATTGAAGGTTGTTTAATTTTTGAAATGAAGGAAAAGATTGAACCCTATATGGCTTATGTTGAAATTGCTCCTCATAACAAAGGAACGATAAAAGAATATGATAATGTTGCAGGTTGTTTAATTGCATATGCTTGTCGGTTAAGTTTCGTAAAAGGAGAAGGTGACTTTGAAGGCTATTTAGCATTTGATGTTTTTGAAGAACATAAAGAAGAGGAAATAAAACTAATGGCAGTATATTCAAAAAAATACAATGCTTTTAAGGTTGGTGATACCTCTATGATTATTCCACCTGAAGGTGGGCAAAAATTAATTGATGAATTTTTAAATGAATGAATATGAAAACTAAAGAAATTCAAATTGAAGATATTTGGAATGATAAAAAGAAAGGGGAATTAAAAAAAGCTATATTATCCCATTCTACTACTCAATCCAGAGAACGAATATTAAGCAATCGGTTACTTTCTATTCAGTATAAATTAGAAGATTATATTCGAAATGAAAGTGATGATACAGAGGTTTTAAAAATTCTTGATTTTGTTAAGATGTATTTAAAAGTCCTTAATCTTTCTAAAAAAAGATTAGCAACTTATTTTGAAATGAGAGATAGTAATCTTCATAAATATCTTTCAGGGGAAAGAAAATTAAATGCACAAGTAGCATTGAAACTTAGTACATTTTCTCATACTAAACCAGAACAATGGTATAAAGTTCAACTAAAAAATGAGATGATTGAGTTAAACAAAGAAAAAGCTAATACAAAAGAATACGAAAAATATGATTACCGTAATTTAGTAGAAGTATAATAATCAAAAAAATAAATCTGAACTCATTGTGAAAATATTTTTTTTTATGAAAAAAAATGGAAAGCTCTCTAACGAGGGCTTTTTTACAAAGAATCAGTCAAGACTTATGTGAAATTTGCTAAAGAAATATGATTTATAGAATACTAGATACTTGTAATTAGTAGTAAAAATAGTTCTATATTAGCTGAAATAATAATTCTAAAATGGAATCAAATCTGAGTGAAATAATAATTAATGAGAAAGGAAAAATACTTTTTTTTGCACTTCAACATTTTTAGATGACAAATCCAGAACATTAATAATTCAGGAAAATAAATGAGTATACCCATAAAGCGGTTAATCAAAATTTTTGTAATAATCAATTTTAATTTTTATAAATGAGTTCCGAAACTAGTGTATTTCAAATCAAGATATTGATCCTGTATTGAAGGCCGCTTTTGCCCATTTGTGGTTTGTTACCATACATCCATTTGAAGACGGTAACGGACGCATCACAAGAGCTATAACTGATATGCAACTGGCACGCGCCGACCAAAGTAAAAAACGATTTTATTCGATGTCGGCTCAAATCCAAGCTGAACGTGATACGTATTATGCTATATTGGAAAGTACACAAAAAGGTGATTTGGATATTACTGACTGGTTGGTTAAAAATCCCAAGATATCCCGTAAAGTAAAAAAAGCAACCCAGTTAAGAGGTTGCTTTTGTTTATATTACTGTAAAAACTCGGCTTGCGTGCACGAGCGAGACGCTTGCGCCAGCACTTGTGTTACTTAATGCTCAAGCCAGCTGGGGGTAACACTACACATTGTGTAGTGTTACGCAAAAAAAAATCTTATCTATAATTCATTAATTTCCTTTTCAATTAAACGATACTTGTCTTTTACATCTTCGCCTGAATAAAAGTCTAATAAGTCTTTCTTGGTTAATGTTCCTTGACCCAAAAAGCGTTTCAAATATGCTTGGTTGAATTCCATAAGTAAAATTGATTTTTCCAATTGCTTTAAAATTGTTTTGTTGTTGTCAATGTTGTTTTGAACCAGTGATTTTATCGTCAATACTTCGTTAATGTCTTTGATGATACGGTTTACCATCATTGCCAAAATATCTTTGTCGAGTTCTACTTCTCTTGCATTTAAGGCAATGTCCCGAGCCAACATATACGCAATGGCTAAATTGCTGTAATCTCCTTTTTGTGAATTGATAATGGCAATAAAACCAACTCCTGGAATGTAACCTACATTCTCGAAATTCTTTAGAATGGAATTTTCTACCAAGGAAATATCAAATACAATCAAACTTACTTTGCTGTCCCTGTTGGCCTGCGCTTCTATCAACTGACTCCAAGCCGTATCAGACTTTCGAGTAAAAATATCTTTGCTTTCAATGTCGCCTAAACGAACGCTTTTGTCAAATTTACATTCGATGGCAATTTTCAAATCTGGTGTGCCGTTTACTTCACAGATGATATCGCCCGTTTTGTTTTTTGGAAGAATACCCGCTGTGTTACCCGTTAAAAATGCACGGTCTTTTAATCGCTTATCTAGAAAATATTGATTTAAAAATTCTGCGATTTCATCTTCTGCCAAAACGCCTTTGATGGTTGATTTATAGAACAGTTCTTTTTTCATTTCAAAAATCATTTTCAAACTTTCGAGTTCTGTTCCTAACTCATTGGATGTTTTTGAAAGAAAAGAGGAAATACGGTCTTCCATAAGTGCCAACACTCCAATGTAAATAGCTCGCAGCAATTTATCATCTCTTTCACTAGCTGGAAGATTATCAAAGTAATTGAAAACGATTTGATTTTCGATTTCAAATTCTTTGATTTCGATTCTTCGTAACTGCTGATTTATTTTTATTGTCGCCATAAATTTATATACTAATTGCTTTTTTCAAAGCTTGATAATGTTTTTTATCTTCCTTTTCTTCGAGAAATTTAATTAATGTTCTACAAGCACTACTAATATCGGCCACTAATTCACTTTGTTTCCCAATTCTATCAATATTATTAAAGTGGCTAAAATAATGAAATGGCTTGCAAATTCGCTTAGATATTGCTTTCCCAAAAACAACATCTGCTCTTCCATCTAGTTCGTCAGAACTTGGATATTGTGTTAGTGTATACATTTCTAAAAACCTTCTAAGAATATTTGGCATCAATAGTAATTTAGGGTAGGTTGGCTGATTTGCAGAATCATTAAAATTTACAATTTCACTAAACAGATAATGATATTCAGAAGAATATGAGTTATAGACTTCTGGTAATTTTTCTATGTGAGAATCTGCTATATTACGAGAAATAAAATATCTGGATTCTTTGCTTTTTACAGCATTTGAAGAATATCTAAAACCTGTTTTCGAGACAGGCATTTCTTTTAATAAATTGAAAAATTCAAAATTGTGAGTAGAAAAAAAGATTTGTTTACATTTTAACTCCCATTGTAGCTGATTAGGCTGATTTGGGTCAGGTTTTTGCACAAAAAAAGTTTCTTTTAATAATGAGTTGATTTGAAAAATATGATTCCCGTCCAAACTAGATATTGGATCATCAATAAAAATAATATACTCTTTTAGTTCGTTTTTTAACTCTATACTCTTTAGCGTAACAAGGAAGTGAGAAAATGAAATTGCCATTTTTTCTCCCTCGCTTAAATTTTTAGCGAGTTCAGAACCTCTTTTAAGAATAAATTTTTTAGTCGCTTCATTCGGTTTAATTTCAATATCATCTCTACTTAAAAAACTTTGAACAAATGAATTAAACTGTGCACATCCTTCAGAGTCACTTAATCTGAGAGCCTTAAGTCTCTCAATCTCTTTAATATACCCATTCACTACGCCGTCAAGTTTCTGAATGGCAATTTGAGCTGTTTTAAATTTTCTTTCTTTAGTTAAATACTTCGAAGATTTCAAAAATGTTGAAACTAAATGCTTTTTATATTTCTCTCTTTCAGATGCAATTATTTTAGAGAAATTAGAAGTAAACTCATTATTGGTTCTGATAAGCTTATTGAGTTCCTCAAACTTTGTTTTTAAAGGAGTTACATTGAATTTTTCAATTTCAGGTAGTGAGGTATAAAGATTATTAGCTAATTTACTTTGAATCTTGTTTTTTATTTTTTTTATGTATGATTTGTGAGAAGACAACAATTTATCGAGTTGTTTTCTTAATGCCTTGTACTCATCTTGAAAACCTTCGTTTAAATCATTTGTACTATTCGGGAAATTAATCTCGATAATTGATTCCTCTTCCTTGTCAAGTTGTTCAAATAATTCCTGACCTTTTAGCCTTAATTTTGAAGCTTGGTTTTCAAAGTAATTTGTCAAAAGGTTAAATCTGTCCTCTGATATAGGATTATTGCAAAATAGACAATTCTCATTTTTAGTATTAAATTCCAAACCGTTTTTTACCCAATTATAGACATTTACATTCTTATCTAATATCTCAATTACCTCGGATTTTGTAGGTGAAGATTTTAAAATTTCATTTGCCAAATCACTTATTTTTGTGATATTATCCGTGAATTCAACAAAATCTAGTTCTGACTTTGGTTCTTCGATTTTAATTACTTTACTTACTTTGGAAAGTTTTTTTTTATCTTTTATAACATTTGAATCAATATTGTTGCTAATTTGATCTTTAATTTTCCTTACATCTGCCTTTGTAAAATTTATTAAACTTATAAAATGTTCATCCTTTATTTTTTTTGCTTCAATTGAGAATAATGAATCTTCAAATACATTATATTCATTTAAAGAGTCTTGGAATTTATTTCTCTTTCCAACAACCTTATCTGAACCAACAATCTCGATAATTAAAGTTGCTAAATCTTCAATTCTTTTTGTATGTTTTGCATTGTCGCCAACTTCAAAATAGATAGCATTAATTTCTTCGTCAAAATCCCATTTCAAATTGTCTTTAATGTAATCACTATTAAATACCAATACTTTGTATGGGAATTGAGTTAAATTAGTCTTATCATAATTCCCATTTGTTGTGATGATTTTAAAATCACCATTGTTAAAGTCTTTAAAAATCTCTTTATCTCTTAACGAGCTAAAGATCCTAGAGAATGTAGTCTTACCTGAATAATTCCAGCCATAAATGATGTTCTTATACTTGAAATCTTCAATACTTGATATAGAATTCCAATTGAAATTCTTGTAAATGCCAAAATCTTTTAAGTACTCGATTTTATTTATCATACAAATCTCTTACGTGTTTATTAATGTAGCTGTTCAATCCATTACCATTCTGCGCAAGTTGCATTAAAGACTCTACGTGTTTTTGTCCAGCTTTCCGATAACTATATCTATAAGTTCTAGCTGTCCCTGAAAATTTCACAATGATATAATCAGAACCTATTTCATAGGCGGAAACACCTGAATCCCCACCTGAATTTCTATATCTTTCCATAACTACATTTTTTGAAACTCATATCCTGCTTTTTTAATATTTCTATCAAAATATTGACCGTGTGAATCTGCATTCATCAATTCCTCATAGACATTTTCGGGAACATCAAAATATTGATAAACACCACCGTGTTTGAACTGTACTTCTAGGATTTCATTTTCTGCATCATAACCAATGGATGCCAAGTTTGAGGATTCTACTGATTGTCTTTTCATATTAATTGATTTTGTTATAACTATATTTTTCCTTGATTTCGTGCGTAAAATATGCTCCATAAGAAGAAGAATTCATCAACCCTTCATACTCCTTTTTCGGCACATCAACATACTGATAAACCGCTCCGTGGTGAAATTCGATTTCCAAAATCTTGTTTTCTACATCATAGCCAACAGAGGCAATATTTGAAGACGCTACTGGAATTCTTTTAATTCCAGAATTGCTATTTATTGCAATTATTGCGAGTAATTTTTTACCCAAATCAGTGGTAAAATATTTTTGATTTTTACTTCTGGGCTTATCGGGTATTGTTTGTTTCAACCACCCAATTTCTAGGAGTGGTTTTATATGATGATTATGATTTTTGGTGTTTTTGTAAAGCTCGATTTTCTCAAATATTTCATCATTTGATTTTGGCTCTGTACAAAAGTGTAAAACCTTTTTAATTGTATTATTAATCCTTGCTCTTATGGCTTCTCTGTCTTTGTCTCCCAATTCAGAGACAGAGAGACTAAGATAGCGATTTATATCTTTTATTTCATTGATTTTAAGAGTTTTATCTTCGTCTCTTCTTAGTTCATCTTGGGAGACTAAGATGGAATTTGCAAGTGGATGAATGGAAATAATACACAAAAAATAAGCATTGTTTTCATCCGTCTCAAAAATGGGCGGAGGCGAACCGTTTTCTTCTAAACTTTTGTGAATAATAGGCAATCCAGTTCCTCTGCCTTCTGTGAGTTTCAATTCCTTTAAAAATCCACCCATTTTGCGGTTTCTATAATCTCGTGCTACTACCCTTTGTTTATTTAGCATAGCTTGGGTAATAGGTGGCATAGGTCCAGGGAAACTCAATATTTCAATTTTATCTTTATGTATTTGAATCTCCACGGGATTTTCTCGTTCATAACTTTTATGATAAACCGCATTGACTACGGCTTCTTCTATGGCCTGAAAAGGATAGTTGAAAAAGCGTATTGATTCCGCTTGCCTAGCCGATTTAACCACCAATTCTTCTACAATATTGGTTTTAAAATACTGCAAAACATCCCTAATCTGCTGTACAATAGAGCCAGTGAATATTTTTTCGGTATAGTCTTTTCCAACCTCATTTTTATGGATAATCAAATCGATTTTCGCTCCTGAAAAGAATTTGTCTGGGTTTTCATTAAACAAAAGCAAACCGGCATTTGTAGGTCTCAACAGTTCCTCAGAACCTTTGGCTATCATTAGATGTCTGCATAATTCGGAGAATGGAATCTTTGTACTTTCTTCATACAAGGAGCTCATCACTTCTTTTAAATAGTTTTGAATCAAACGTAAATTCAAATCATTTAATTTGGCTGTTTGGTTGATTCGGTCATCAAATGGGATGCGTGCCGTGAGTTCAATGAGTCTTCTCTCGTCATCAGAACCATCTTTAACTTTTACCGTTTTCGAGCCACGTTTAATATACATTGCTCTTTCCGTCCTTTTTTCACTTAAACTAATTGGAGCTTTGTAGGGTCTGTTATCTCCAGCGGGAGCAAAAACAACTAGAATATGGATTTCATTAATTAAATAAGGTTGAAAAACAGGAATATAAACAGGGCTTAACTTATGAGCCAGCTCAATCAATTTTTTCTGGATGGCATCCAATTCTTGAACTTGTAAACCAATGGGTGGTAACTTGGCTTTTCCATTGTCTTCTTCTACTCCAATAATGAGATACCCGCCATCCCAATTGTTAATATCATTGGCATAGGCGCATAAAGAATGAATAATATCCTCCGGATTCCATCCTTTTTTTAACTCAATTCGATCCCATTCGACCGTATTGCCGTGCAGTAATTCATCTATGTTTATGGGTAATGCCATCGTATTTATTGTACCAAATTAAAATCTACTGCCAATCCATTTGGCAATTTTTAACCAATGCCATATTTCAAGCTATATATTCTAGTTCGTAAATAAAGTCTTTTTTAACTATTGTTACAATACCCACATTTAGTGATATTTTGACTTAAATGGAATATCCACTAGAAAGCTAATTCTACAACGGCATCTTTCATTTCTTTCGTCTCCAGCTACCATTATAATGCCTATCCCTCAAATGCTCATAAAACTTCCCTGTCACATAAAGACCTAAAACCCATATCACAATTAACCCTATAATTTCATACCATTTCATATTTTGAATCTTTAATTAAGATCAAAATAGGTGCTTATTTTTTTTAGATGATATGCAATTTGGAAAATTCGATATGCATTTTGGGAGTTTTCTAAAAAAAGATGCATCACTAGACTTACTTATAATCCAATTATTCTTTTTTTTAATCAAATACAAGACCAACTTTAAATTAAACCTAAAACCCAAATCTTTCCAAACAGCCTTAGAAGCTGGCAAATTAGAAGTAGCTATTTGCGCAATCTTTAATTACATCTATAACTACCTCTAATAATCCAGGGATTGTTATTTTCCCTTCTTCATTTACATAGTTCACAACAGTTTGTTTGAAATGTACCATAGAGTTGAAGGGAGGAGGAAAGCCAAATGTAAGTATGTGTGTGTCGATAAAGTTACGTTCAATATTTTTTAAAATGTCGTTCGCTGCCTTCACGCTAACTCGATAATATAGTTCTGTTCTTTGTTCATCAGAATTTATTCCAATTCGTAACTCATCACTTTCACTGTTAGGAATAATACAGATAAAATTTTCATCTATGATCTCTTTAAGCAATTCAGGTAATTTAATTTCATTTAGTGGAATAAAATCAAAAATTAGGGATAAACGATTTAATAAAATAAAAAATGGATTTTCCCAAGTATCTATAAGTACTCCATTTTCACTTAAATTCTCAAATTTCTGTATAAAGTAATTTAAAACAAAGTTGAAATGCTTTATTCTGTCTTTATTCTCAACTGTTTTTTTTATAATTGATTCAATATCCTTATCAGCTGTTAAGAGAATAAATTCCCTTAAATATTCCTCCTGTTCCGTATTGAGTTTCCAATCATTATAATTTGAAGCTGATGCTCTCCAAACATTAATAATCACAAATTGTAATGCAAGCCATTTTTCATTTTCAAATGAAATATAATTACATGTATCGTTATTTAATTCCTCGTTATTTTTTTTTAAAATCTTAGAGTAGATTTTACTTGTAAATTCGGATTCTATAGGTCCAAACTTTCTTTCGCATTTTCGACAAACTAAATTTCTATTTATAAAAGGATTTTTATTTTGTTCTATTTCTTCGTCCGAAAGTTGCTTACCTGTAATCTCTTCAATTTTTTCAGGTAAGACACCACTGCCAAAGAAATCTAATCCAATCTTATCTATAGAGATTTCGTATATCAGTTCTTTATCTTCTCTTTTCGTATAACCATCCTGATTTAACGCAGTTCTGATTATACTTTCTGTGAAAATATGTGAGCCAACATTTTCAAGTGGATTGTCTTGACAAAGTTTACATAAATTACTCATGGTGTTTTTTGGAGGATTTTCTGCTTGCTGTTAACTTGCTATGTGTGTAACAAACGCACACATTATTTATTTCAAATATATACATAAATTATTATAAATAATTATAAGGACTTTTTATTTGGATACCAAATTGATAGTATTCCATACGGCTATAAAACAAAAAAAAGACACCCCACAGCATCTTTTCTATTTATCCCTCTTTTTCCAGCTACCATTATAATACCTATTCCTCATTGACTCATAAAACTTCCCTGTCACATAAAGACCTAAAACCCATATCACAATCACTCCTATAATTTCGTACCATTTCATATTTTGAATCTTTAATTAAGTTCAAAATATGTGTTTTTATTTTTAATACGATATGCAATTTGGAAAATTCAATATGCAATTTGGGAGAATTTGTATAAATAAAAAAAGATGCCTAAGCATCTTTTCATTTCTTTTTAAAAGCATCTGTGTCAAAAAATTGGTCTAGAGTAATTCCTAGCATATTACAAAATTTCTGGATTGTGTAAATTGTGACACCTCTTTTATTTGTTTTACTTTCCCATCTATTTATCATTTGCCTATCAATATCATTTGCCTTTGCAAAATCTACCTGAGACATCCCTGTTTTTAATCGAAGGAATTCAATTCTATCAGCGATCATGTCTTTAAGTATAATATCTTCCTGAGTTCTTTCTGCCATACTGCAATTTTGCGATAATCTTATAAATTATTGTAATCCACTTGGATTACAATTTTATTTTATTATATTTGATGAATTATTATATATTTGCGATACTTCTTATAAAAATATTAGAAGCATTCGCTTTGAATCTCGTTCTCGAAAACTAGTAACTTTTAAACACACGAGATGATAAGTGCAAATGCTCACGCCTAAAAGGGCGTGGGCTCACTTATTCGTGTGTAGGTATTACTAGTGCCTCGAGAACGTTTAAGCTGGGTCTGCGCTCCTTTTTTAAACCAATTGGCACATTACTCTCTTATTATTCTTAGCACCGCTTCATCCTTTTTCATAGTCTCGCAGCAGTTTTAACCGCTAAAAAAACCATAACTATGAAATAAAAAAAAATACTATTTATTTAATGCCTGTGCTGTTTCTTTATTTTGAGTTAGTGTTTCAGTGCAGGTTCTTTTTTTGATTCAGATAAAAGAGCAAAGAAGTTATTATTGTTTTAAATTTTGAATTGTGATGAAGAGTGATGGCAATAATGCAAAAAATCAATCTTCCTGTATATAATTCTTACAGCAAATTACCCTAGCAATACAACTGGATTTATAACATCTAAATTTTTACTATGAAATACTACAAACAAATAAAAATAGGAATAATTATACTTTTTATAGCAACGATGTTCATGTGGTTTTATGGTTATAATAGCGTGAACTGAACTGAGGTTAAAATTCACATAGTCAGGTGAATAGAGGTTATTAATTATTTTAAATTTTGAATTGGGTTAAAGAATTTAGAACGTAGAAACAAGAACAAAGAGGTGTTGTTTATTTTAAATTTTGAATTATAAATTTTGAATTGTGTTAAAGAACATAGAATATAAATCTAACTAAAATCAGGCCTATGACAGAATAATAATATTGAGATTGCTTCGTACCTCGCAATGACAGAGGCAACGCTTCGCTCGAGTGCTTTGCATCGTGCATCGCAACTTTTCGCAATGACAAAAAAGGCCCTCCAACCGTCTGGACAACTGCATAGAGGACCAATGCTAACAAAACTAACGTTTCATTTAACTAAACCAAAATTATGAATATATTTTCATTTTACAAGGGATGGCTGGCGATTCCTTTGATTTTAGGAATTTGCTTATGCGATTTTCCTGCCCATGCCGCAACAATCAACCCTTCCGCTTTTGCGACGGTAACAAAAAAAATCATACCTCAACAGCAAGTGCAAGTCAGTGGTACTATCACTGATGGGACAAACCCTTTAGCCGGAGTGACTATTTCTATAAAAGGAAAAGCTACAGCTGGAACTATCTCTGATTTTAACGGGAACTATATGCTAACTGCATCAGCAGACGATATAGTAGTCTTTAGTTTTATGGGTTTTTTAACCATTACAGAGTCTATAAACGGACGAAAAACAATCAACATACAATTACAAGAAGATGCGACCCAACTGCAGGAAGTGAAAATTAATGCGGGTTATTACAGTGTTAAAGAAAGCGAACGAACTGGAAGCATTGCGAAAATTTCCGCTGCAGCTATCGAGAAACAACCTATAAATAATATGCTTGCTACGATGCAGGGAAGGATGGCAGGCGTGAACGTAACCCAGACAACAGGCGTTGCGGGAGGCGGTTTTGATATCCAGATACGAGGACAGAACAGTCTGCGTGCTGGGGGAAACGAACCATTATACATTGTAGATGGTGTGCCGTTTGCTTCGGAAGTCATCGGGAACAGCAATACCACAGGTGTACTACCACGATCAGCAAGTCCACTCAGCATTATCAGCCCAACCGAGATAGAAAGTATCGAAATTCTAAAAGATGCAGATGCTACAGCCATTTATGGTTCGCGTGGTGCCAATGGTGTTGTGCTGATTACTACTAAAAAAGGAAAGCAGGGAAAAACACAATACACCACCAATGTGTCCCGTGGAACTGGAACTGTTACCCGTTTTATGGATTTGATGAATACACAACAATATTTGGAAATGCGAAAGGAGGCTTTTGCCAATGACGGTATCACAACATTCCCTACAAGTGCTTACGATGTCAATGGAACTTGGAGCCCAACGCGTTATACCGATTGGCAGCGGGAACTCACCGGTGGCACATCTGAGTTGACCGATGTACAAACCAGTGTAACAGGAGGAAGCCAGCGTAATCAGTTTTATCTTGGGGCAAACTACCATAAAGAAACTACGGTGTTTCCCGGAGATTTTAATTTTAACAGGACAAGTGTTCGAGGGAACTTTAGTCATGCCTCAGAAGACGAACGTTTTCGTGCTAATTTTTCAGTAGGATATACTATGCAGGGAAATGACCTACCAGCAACAGATTTGACACGTGATTCCCGCATTCTTGCACCCAATGCGCCAGCCTTGTATGACGCAGAAGGAAAATTGAACTGGGAAAAGGGGAGCTGGAATAACCCACTGCGATTATTGTATGCCTCTTATCTGGCGAAATCACAAAGTTTGATTGCTAATTCACAGTTGTCCTACCGTATTGTGGAAGGATTGGAGTTTCGCACTGCTTTTGGCTTTACTGATTTGCGTCACAACGAGCGAAGAACTAATCCCTCTACGCTTTACAACCCATCCTTGGGCTTTGGCAGCAGTTACTCTTCACTGTATCGTAATACCAACAATCGACAGTCCTACAGTATCGAGCCACAATTGGATTTCAACAGGCAATGGAATGATTCCAAGGTTTCTGTATTGGTAGGAGGAACGTTCCAACAGCAGGAAGGTAACCAGTTGATATTATTTGCAGATGGTTTTACAAGCAACAGCCTATTGAATACCCTTGCGGCAGCAAGTGCCATCTATGTAGTGGCGGATGATGCGTCACAATACAAATATCAGGCCTTCTTTGCAAGGGCAAACTACACCTATAAAGACCGTTATATTGTGAACTTAACTGGCCGTCGAGATGGTTCAAGCCGTTTTGGTCCCGGAAAACAGTTTGCTACTTTTGGCGCTATAGGAACTGCATGGCTGTTTTCTCGAGAAGCCTTTCTTGCCAATAACAGTATCCTAAGTTTTGGAAAACTAAGAGCCAGTTATGGAACAACGGGTAGTGATCAAATAGGCGACTATCAGTTTTTGGATACGTACAGCACTACTTCAAACGGGTATCAAGGTATCACAGGTATTCAACCCACACGGTTGTTTAATCCTGATTTTGGCTGGGAGACCAATAGAAAACTGGAAATTGCACTAGAAACAGGTTTTCTCAAAGATCGTATTTTCCTCACTTGGGCATGGTATGATAATCGCTCATCGAATCAGTTGGTGGGCGTCCCACTGCCGGGTACCACAGGGTTTACTTCTATACAAGCCAATCTTGATGCAACTGTTGTCAATTCCGGTACAGAATTGAGTTTGCGCACTGTCAATTTACAAAAGAAGGATTTCTCTTGGACAACCGATTTCAATATTTCATTTATGAAAAATAAATTGGTATCGTTCCCTAACCTTGCCGCTTCTACTTATAGAAATCAGTTCGTAATAGGAGAGCCAATCAATATAAAATTGTTGTATCACTATACGGGTATCAATCCTGAGACAGGAGCTTATACTTTTGAAGATGTAAACGGTGATGGAGTGTTGACGGCTGAGAAAGATAAGAAAACCATAGTCGACTTCAATCCATCGTTTTACGGAGGCTTGCAAAATCAGTTGCGCTATCAGCGATTCAGGCTGGATTTCCTTTTTCAATTTGTAAAACAGCAAAATTACAGTACCGATTATATTTTTGCCCGTCCGGGATTATTATCAAACCAACCGGTATCAGTCACAGACCGCTGGCAACAGGTTGGGGATGTAACACCCTATCAGATGTACACTACCAATTCTAATTCTAATGCCGGTAAAGCCTTCAATAATTTCCAAGCGAGTGACGGCGTGGTTACTGATGCGTCCTACATCAGGTTAAAAAACGTCTCACTTTCCTACGATCTGCCACAAAAATGGACCGGACAACTGCAATGTCGTTTGTATGTAGAAGGTCAGAATCTATTGACTTTTACGCCTTATACCGGAACCGATCCCGAGTTTAAAACCACGGGATTTCTTCCACCGTTACGTATGCTGAGTGCGGGTGTGCAACTTACTTTTTAACCTTTAATAACTACTATTATGAATTTATGGAATTATATAGAGGCAGGCTCTCAAAAGGCCTTCTCCAGAAGTTTTGTTTGTGCTCTAACATTTTTAACATTTAGCAGCTGTGATGATTATGTAACGGTAGATTTACCTCCTACACAATTGACAGCCTCAGCGGTTTTTGAGGATAAAATGAGTGCTAACGCTGCCATGGTAGAAGTATATGCCAAGATGCGCAAAACGGGTATCTTCAGCGGAACTTCTTCGGGAGTGTCTGTTGCGATTGGTGCTTATGCAGACGAGCTGGATTATTTTGGTGATGATACTAAGGGGATTTCCTTTTTTTATGGCAATGCATTATTGCCTTCTTTTGGAGATGTTTCAACATTATGGAATAACAGCTATAGCCAAATTTATGGTGCCAATGCAGTACTTGAGGGTATACAGAAATCTACTGCTCTCTTACAAACTGATAGGAATCAGCTTCGCGGTGAAGCGCTGTTTGTGAGGTCATTGGTACATTTATATTTAGTACAGCTTTATGGAGCTACACCTTATATTACCAGTACCGATTATAGGATAAACAGTAAGGCGGCAAAGATGTCCGTTATGGATTTATATCCAAAACTTATTGCCGACCTTGAAGAAGCCTCTACTTTACTTCCGGAAGCCTATATCAGCGCTGATCGTGTTCGCCCGAATCGTTTTGCTGCCAAAGCACTTTTAGCAAGAGTATATTTGTATAATGGTAATTGGGCGGAAGCGGCAAACGAGGCTTCGGCAGTATTGAATCATACTGATTTGTACCGACCAGTAGTCAATCTCGCGGCAACTTTTAAAAAACAGTCCACGACAACCATCTGGCAATTTATGCCGAGTGTGGCTGGCCAGAATACTGACGAAGCGACGACATTTATTTTTACTGCAGGGCCGCCACCTTTGGTGGCACTGTCGCCTTCGCTGATGTCAGCATTTGAAGCGGGGGATTTGCGCAAAAGTAGCTGGACGAAGGCCGTAACTAAAACCAGTAGTACTTGGTACCATGCTGACAAGTATAAAACTAAGGGTAATTCGGGTACTTCGGTTGAGTATTCCGTTGTTTTACGTCTTAGTGAACAGTACTTGATTCGTGCAGAAGCCCGAGCAAGACAGGGAGAGTTGAGTGGAGCAAGAGAAGATTTAAACGTAATTCGGACTGCCGCTGGTCTTGGTAATACTACTGCGGCAACAGATGTAGCGATTATCGATGCGGTATTACGCGAACGAAGGGTAGAACTGTTTACTGAATATGGCCACCGCTTCTTTGATCTTAAACGCTATGGGGCAGTCAATGCAGTATTATCAGTGGTAAAACGCGGATGGGAGGCTACAGACAGTCTGTTGCCATTACCTGAAACCGAATTATTGGTTAACCCCAATCTTTTGCCTCAAAATCCCGGTTACTAATATGTGGCGGGGTGTTATTTTAGATTTCTGCCGCCTAGCAGTTTATTTTTGTTGTTTCGCTAGCTGCCTCGTAACGGGGCAGGCTAAACAAAAGCAAATACTGCGTGCAGAAGATTATCCGCTTTGGGGTACACTGTCCGTGGATAAACTTTCGGATAAAGGGGATTGGGTCAGTTTTTACATGCGTTATGAAAACGGTTCCGATACACTTTTTGTGGCCAATACAAGCACGCGAAAGCGTTTCGGATTTTCTAAAGCAAAAAAGGGTCAGTTTAATGGAGAACAGGTTTTTGCGTGCCTTGATATAGAAAAAAACTTTAAGTTGATTTATCTCCTAAATGGTAGGATACAATCTTTTGTGGGAGTGTCCACTTATACGTTTACTGCCAATCAAAAGTACCTAGTTCTGGAACGCTATGATGAAAATAAAAGCAGATATTTAGAATTGCGCAAACCCAATGGTGAATGGGTTAAAACTATTGAAAGGGTTATGCAATGGGAACTTTCTCCGTCAGGAAATAGCTTGTTTTATACCACGAAAGAAGAAAATATGAATTCAGTAGTTCTTCTGAATTTAGAAGATAAACCGATCAGTACCCTAATTAGTCAAAGTGCTTCGTCTGTTTTTTCTGCTCTTGTTTGGCACAAAAAATCATTATCGACCGCATGGATTTCTGTTTCAGAGGGAAGAGACCCTCAGATCCAGTTTTATAGTATCGATAGCCGTGAACTTTTTACTCTTGAACCGGAAAAGATAGCAGGCTTTCCACGATCAATGCAGATCAATAGCAAATTGTTGCGTTCGTTACGGATTGCATCTGAGGGAAAATGTATCTTCTTTAACCTGCAAATGAAGGAAATTCAGAAAAGTACTCCACTAGCACAGGTATGGAATTCCGCTGATACCATGCTATATCCTACGAGGGAAATGACAGGTGGTAATGATTATGTGGATAGGGTAGCGGTCTGGTTCCCGAAGAAGGGAAGGTTTTTACAGCTTACTAACAAAGAGCAATCGCAATTGCTATTGGCGGGTAATGGACGGTTCGCCGTCACTAACAACCCATTGGAAGAAGAGCCTCAATTTCGGGAGAATGCTGTTAGGGATTTTTATATCACAGATTTGGAGACCAATACAAAAGAATTGTTGCTGAAGGCACAATCGGGAGCCAATGGTCAGCTTTTGGCATCCCCTGACGGAAAATATATTGGTTATTTCAGGGATGGTGATTGGTGGACCTATAATCTGTTTACAAAGAAACATATCAACTTAAGTGGCAATCTGGGCGTTTTGTGTTACGATACTGCTACAGGTGAACCCTTTGGACATCCGGGATGGGAAGACAAGGATTCTAGTATGTTTGTTTACGACCAATACGATATTTGGAAACTTGATCCCGACGGAAAGGCTATTCGGCTCACTAACGGTAGGGAAAGCGGAACCGTGTTTCGTGTGGTGGAAACTGCAGATGAGCAGTCCATAAAATTGTATCAAAATGGATATACGGCAGGAAGATTTGATAGTAACACCGGTTGGGTTCTCAGCTCACGTCATTTGGTGAGCGGTGCGACGGCATTTTATGAATACACTCAAGCCAAAGGAATCCGGCTTTTAGACGGTGGTGCTTTTCGGGTGGGGCAATTGGTAAAGGCTGCAGGAGCGAAGGGATACTCCTATACTATAGAAAGCTATGATTGCTCTCCCACTTTATATTATAAGAAAGTGGGTCATACAAAATCGGTTTCCTTGTTTGAAAGTAATCTTCAGCAAAAACATTTTCGATGGGGAAGCGAAAAATTGATATCCTATAATGCGCCCGATGGACAGCAGTTACAGGGAATACTGTATTATCCTGTCGGATACGACGCTACAAAGAAATATCCCATGATTGTGCATATTTACCAGAAGCAATCGCACAAATACCACCAGTATCATAATCCTTCCACAGCCAGTAACAGAGGCTTTAATATCACAGATTATACTGCGCGTGGTTATTTCGTTTTGTTAGCTGATATTGTTTATGAAAAAGGAAAAGTGGGGATGTCGGCAGTTGAATGTGTTAGTTCAGCGGTCAAAGCAGCTCTAAAAGAAAAAGCAATCGACAGCGACCGTCTTGGGTTGATAGGTCATTCGTTTGGAGGTTATGAGACGAACTATATCATTACACAAACCAATTTATTTGCGGCAGCCGTTTCGGGAGCAGGCATAAGTGATTTGGTGAGCAGCTATTTGTACTATAATCCAGATAGTGTTATGTCTAATATGTGGCGTCTGGAAAGTTTTCCATACAACATGGGAGGTTCGCTGCATGAAATTCCGGATAAATATATAGGAAATTCACCCATACTACATGCCAACGATATTGCAACGCCTTTGCTGTCATGGGCTGGGGGAGAAGACAGGCAGGTAAGTGTATTTCAGGGAATCGAGTTTTACAATTCACTGAGAAGATTAGGGAAAAAACATATCATGCTTGTTTATCCCAACGAAGGACATGTACTAATGAATGCCGCCAACAAGAAGGATTTGAATGCCAAAATAGGGGAATGGTTCGATTATCACTTAAAAAATAATTCTGTTGTTGACTGGATGGAACCTGATTTTACACCCAGATGAAAATAAAAAACAATGCAGTCCATCATGGACTGCATTGCCTTTCTCTAAAAAGACCGATTACTGGTTTTTAAACAGACGTACGGTACATTTGTTTGCAAGATTTTTTCCAAAAACCTGTTCTGATCCTGTAGTACAAAGATCACCTTCGATGTTAGAACACATGATGGATTCATCACAGTCATCTTCCGTCAACACATGAACATAGCCTTGTACCGGTTCGGTAACCGCTTTTTTATTCATTGCACTTGTTGACAAAGCAGAGCCGGTGGCAAGTAATACAACTGCTACGGGCATAATTAATTTTAAAAAATTTGTTTTCATAATAAATAAAATTAAAATTAGCGACCTACTCTTTTTTACAGGTTTTCGGTCTTCCCCTGGCGTCCGGCACGCATTATTTACGTTTGCTATTTCGCTTGAGAAATAATTTTATCACTAATCTTGTAACTGACAATATTACTCCCGATCATACCATACAATTTGTTATCTCGTACTATAAAACTTCTGAGCTTGGAGCCATCCACATTATAAATGTAAAAACTAGAAATGTATGATCGCTTCTTTAGACTATACACATCAATAATACTTGCCTCATTCCACATTGATTCGGGTTCATACCGGCCAATAAGGCCGGCATTTACAAAGAGAAGGCCATTATCTACAGCACTTCCTTTATTGACAATCAGCGGTGGTTTTGACATTTTTTTCTCGCCCCGGCTTTTCACTTCGGCTATTGAAATTTGTGCCTTTGAGATAGTATCAATGGTATTTCCGCGGTACTTGACTTTCATCATGCGATCGGCAACTGTATATTGGTTCCGATATCGGTATAGGAATATGAATTGCTTTGTTTTTTGGTCATAATGTAGTGATCCATCGCTGTCAAAATTGCCGTCTATTTGTTGTTGCAGTATGTTGTTCCCGTATTTAACCACATTAGTCTTAAAATTAAGGATGCCAACTGTGCTTTTTCCAGTATTGGTTTGTGATCTGAATGCGATTGTAGTAGAATCAACGATTTGCGGATGTGAAAAGTAAGTGTTGCTTTTCCATAGGAGCGAAGCTTTCCAATCTGCAATATTTCCTCGAAAAACACAAGGAACCGTTCCGTCTATAACATAAAAATATGATGCATTAATTCTTACGCTTACTGAACGAAATAGTAGTGACGTATCTGTTAAAGTAATTCGTTTTATCGTGTTGATTTTAAGTGTACTGTCAATACTAACTATTTTTAAAGGATTAGTTGTATTGCCTAAATATATAGTGCCATTATCCTCTCCTGCTATATAATAGGAATTATAAGTAAGAGGTGTTTGATTGGTTAAAGAAGCGGACTGAAAAAACTGCCGTATAAAACTATTACGGTGCCGAGATATATCATCTGAAATAACATACAGTAGTCCTATACTACAAATGCTTAAAATTGTTGTCGCAGCTATAGTAGCATACATCACTTTTGTTTTTGAAAGTAATATTATGGATACCCCTGCGATTATTATAAAAAACAAATTGAATATAAGGTGTTCAGTCCATCCCAGTTTTTCAAGTATTCCTCCACATGAACAGGGGATGTAAGAGGAGTAGTTGAGTATAATGTAAATGTAAGTGGTGAACATTACCATGAGACTATATGCAGCTAACAACGCTTTTAATCTATATTTCTTGAAAAAAAGTAAAACTGAAATTAATAATTCAGCAGCGGGTATTGTCCAGACAATCAAAGCCGCAAAAGAACTTAGCAAAGGGGACTGTCCTAGTTGAATTCGGAAATTTTCAAAATCGATGATTTTACTGATTGCCGCATAAGTAAAAAGAAAAGCATAGCTGTAGCTTACAAAAATTACAATACCATTTTTTATGTTCGCCGTATATTTCATATCACTATCCGTTTATTTGGTTATGTAAAATTCTATCATTTAAATTTGTAATGTTATGCAAATCAGGCTTTTCGTTATACTAAAAGGAAACTTCCATAAAAACAGGGTTCTCTTTACTCAGATGGACGGTTGAGGTCGCTAGGAGCATAGCCATAATGCTTTTTGAAAGCCTTATAAAAGTTTAAGTAGGCGCTAAAACCACATATAAAGGCAATTTCCTTCAAAGGGATTTCAGTCTTCTGAATGAGTAGATGGGATTTCTTAAGGCGTTCCAAATGATAAAAATTGTAGACGCTAGTATTGAAATACTTACGGAAACCTATCTTTAGCTTGTGCTCTTCAGACGCAAACATAGCAGCCAATTTTTTTAGGGTAGGAAGGGGCTCTTCCAAGTGATTTAAGATGTAATCATAAATACTTTGCATTACCACAGCTTCGGATTGTTTTTTTGGATTTGTTTTTATTACAAACGTTGCGTCTGACGACAGTTCTTGCAAGATGGTAGTAATTGAGTTTACGATTATTTTGTCACTGTAGTGTAGCCGTGATATGGTGCAAAAAGTTGGAAGTAATTTATTATTACCCGTTATAAAAATTAGCGGAACGGTGCTGTGGTAATTGTCATCTAGTGACGCTTCCTTCTTTTTTTGATTCCAAATACTGAAGGACTGTGGTGCGATAAATTTTCCAAAGTCAACTTGAAATAATTCTTCGGATTCGTAGTATAGTGCTTCTGGTACGTGTGTATTAAAATTGCGGATAATAAAGTTATCGTCTAAAATAAATGTAGTTTGTACTAAGTTTTGATAACTGTAATGCGGGTTAACAGAACCTGATCGGAGTATAATATCATGCATCTGTCCAGCAAGAGTGTTAAGCATTTCAGAGAGTTTATCAACTTCGTCGTTTTGGTTTGTTTTGATAATTCTGAATGAGAGGTTGCCGGTTGCCATTTCAAAAAGCATTTGGTAAATCACCTTAATCCGTTGTTGGTTTTGTTGCGTATCCATTGTGTTGTATTAGTGAAGATTTGTCGGAATGGAGTGGGGAAGTGGAGACAAAATTATATAATACAATTCTCTAAATCAAGAAGTATAGTGTGCAATTCGGGAATTGAATAGGTGTTTTTTAGAGAAAAGTGAGTGGTGTCCTTCGACAAGCTCAGGATGACAGGGAATAGTGAGAAGTGATTGACGAAATGATTTTTAATTTCATAATCAAAGAGTAATTCTCGATGCGTTCTATAGTTGAGGTATGGAATAATAGGAATTATTGTAGTTTGTTTATTAGGTATTTACGAGATATAGAAGGTTTTTGAGTTTAAGAACAGGTTATAATTAAGAGGGGGGAGGGATAAGAAAGATGCTGATGAGGTGTCTTTATTTGTGTATATTTTTTGTTTTTTTGATATTGATAAAATTGTAAAAATAGTAATAACATCATCCTTTTCAACTTCTGATTTAAGAGCATTTGCGAAAGCGATATTGAGTTAGCAAAATTGATTCTTTCAACAATAAAACGTTTTGATTTACTAATTGATTTTTTACAAGCTGAGGAAGATTATGAATATCTAGATATAAGTTTGTATCAGTATTTTAATTTAGAAAATTCTGAAGAATTAATCAAAGAAACTAAAATGCTCCCTCTTTAATTACTTAGAATTAAGACTGAAAATAACGGGTTCAAGTTTAAAGTAGAAGATGAAAAATCAAAATTAGTCTTAAATTCATTAGTCTCATGTGAAATAATAGAAGTGGATGTTTTTTTAAATTTAAGAAATTTTTTAACACCTGCTGCTTTGGCGACTTGCTTCACCGCTCATTGCACGCCTCGTTGACTGTAGCGATTGTCAAAATCCCCTCCAGCTCCAGAAGCCAAAAACCTGCGAAAAATAGCTGACAGCTAATAAGTTTTTTTCTATGTTGAAGACAGCGGAGAAGATCGCTTACACCTGAGATATCATTGTTAAATATTTAACCTTACAAAAAGGTTTTTATGGGACATAAGTAATAACCATGGTATAATGTCGTATTTTAAAATCAGGATAAAATCAGGATAAAATCAGGATAAAATCATGTAAAAATCTGATTTAAAGCTGTTTTACTTAAAGTTAATTCTTTTGACTTTACGACTTTTAAACTTTCGACTTACTTAATAGTATTAGAAACGAAGATCTTCCTTATTTAACTGTTCATTTTACAGTAATTGTTTTTTTAATTTTTTAAAGAAAGGATTATTCATTAGCTTAATTTGATCAACAACCAAACGGGCTATAGCCAAAGCTCCTTTTCTACTTAAATGTGTGTCATCAGACTTTCCCTCTGGATAATAGGAATTCTCACCGGGTTTAAAATGCAAATGTAGCGCTTTCGATTTTTCGGGACCATAAGAGGTTTCAAGTAATTCTGAATAATATTCTAAATCCACAAAAGGCACATTGTACTCTAGGGCTACCAAACGAGTTTCAAACGGATAATCACCATGCGTTCCGACTAATACTCCATTTTCATTAAAATTTCTTCTGGCAATTGATGAAAACAAAATTGGAATTGCCCCTTTTTTTCTGCTTTCATTTACAAACCGAATGATGTTATGTCGATACGTTGTATGTGGATTTGTATACCGAGTAAAATCGGTTAATTTTTCATCATTATGCCCAAATTGTATAAAAACATAATCTCCCGGTTTTAAAACCTTAAAAACTGCTTCCCATTTTTTCTCATCAATAAAACTGCGTGTACTTCCGCCATTTACCGCTCGATTCTTTATAATTACATTCGAATTAAAAAAAAGACGCAATACCTGCCCCCAACCGGTTTCTGGGTTTTCTTCCGGTTTTATTTTATCAGCCATCGTAGAATCACCAATAGTATAAATTGTAGTTTTTTGAGACAGTCTGTTTAAGGAAATTAACAACGTCAAAACAATAATAGGTTTCATAAAAATTATTTTTTTTTTTAATATATTACTTTGCAGCAGTAAGAATTGTACCTCTCTCACCAATTACAACTTCATTAAAAGTTACATTTTTAGTAGTAGTAAGGCTCAATCCGTTTTTAGCTCATTGTATTATAAAACGGTTCAAATTAACGTTTTCTACTTTTTATCGGGGTATCCTTCTATTACAATTCCCGTGTTGGTGACTTCAGTGCAACTGATATTAAAGAAATATCCGAATTTAGACGGAAATAATCCGCTTTCTACTCCATGTTATTGGCAGTGATGTAAATGCAGTCTTCCATGTCCTAAAAGAAATATTGGACAAAAATATATATTTAAAATAGCGCGCTCGATCTCTATTTGTTTTAATTTAAATTATCTCTTTTTAAATATCCACTCGCTTTACAGTAATCAACATACATATTTCGAACTCCGGCCATCATTTCACTTCCTATTACAATCGCATGCAGTCTTTTGAACTGGTAATTTCTTATTACGATATTTCCAAAAGGAGTTGCTGAAGTGCTACGTCATTAGTCATCTCTACCAAATTTCAGGGCTTGTCCACGGTATTGTCTCGAAAAATTCTAGCGATATCACTCAGTCATAAACAGATCAAAAATCGACTTTAAGTCAAAATAGCTGATGTTTTTTGATGGTCTGTTTAATATTTGCTCTTTTTTTACTATTGTAAAATCGTATCAATCTCATCTAATTCATCTTTGGAGAAAGTAAGATTCTGCAGACTGTCAATATTGTAATTGAGTTGTGCAATTGAACTAGCTCCAATTAATACTGAGGTAATACGATTATCTTTTAACAACCAAGCCAAAGCCATTTGTGCTAAAGATTGGTTTCTTTTTTGCGCAATTAAAGTCAATTGAATAATTTTCAAAATTTTTTCCTCCGAAACCTCTTCAGTTTTTAAATGACCATTAGGATTAGAGGCACGAGAGTTTTTCGGAATCCCTTTTATATATTTATCAGTTAAAAGTCCTTGGGCTAAAGGTGAAAAAGCAATACAACCAACTCCTTTTTCTTCCAGAATGTTTAATAATCCGATTTCCGGATTTCGCTCAAACATTGAATATTTGACTTGATGAATCAGACAAGGTGTTCCCAATTGCTTTAGAATATCGACAGCGTCTCTGGTCTGTTCCGGATTATAATTAGATATCCCAGCATACATAGCTTTTCCGCTTCGAACAGCATAATCCAAAGCCATCATGGTTTCTTCCAATGGTGTTTCAGGATCATAACGATGAGAATAGAAAACATCTACATACTCCAAATTCATCCGCTTCAAACTCTGATTCAAACTGGACAATAAATACTTACGGGAACCCCAATCGCCATAAGGACCCTTCCACATAGTATAACCGGCTTTGGTCGAAACTACAATTTCGTCACGAAGATTTCCATGAAAATTCTTCCTTAAAATTTTACCAAAAGTAATCTCAGCAGAGCCCGGATCCGGACCGTAATTATTGGCTAAATCAAAATGTGTAATTCCTTTATCAAAAGCAGCCTTAGCAATGCCTTCTGCATTTTCGAAACTATCTACCGACCCAAAATTATGCCATAATCCTAAAGATATTTGCGGTAATAATAAACCACTTTTTCCGCATCTGTTGTAATCCATATTTTTATCTAAAATAGTTTATAATTAAGAGACAAATTTATTGTTTCTTTGAATCAAATTTGAATAATAAATTCACTTATTTATTTTGAAAAGTTACAAAATTCACCATGCTAGAACGAAACCTAAAAAGGCTTGATTCATTTTATTATTTATTATAAATTGTTTTATTTAGTACTGTTTTTAGATGACTATGAATAGTTTCAATTTTTTTACTGATTTGATTAGCCGCTTTTAAATTTTTGCTTTTAATTTTTATTTCTATAGAAAAATCATTTTCTCTTTTCGAAACAAGCTTAACGGTAAACATTCCATTTGGATAATATACTCTCAAGCCATCCGTTTCTTCCATTAAATACAGATCGAATTCCCCTTTTAACCAATTGATAAATTGATCATAAAATTCAGTTTTTTCTACCTTTGCATATCTGGTAAAAGTATGAAATGGTGCCTCAAAAGAAATATTCATTTTTTAAATACATTTTTTAATTTCGTTGATAAATTTTATTGCCAGTTCGTCTGCCTCATCTTCGGAAATACTTTCGGTATAAATTCGAATAATAGGTTCTGTACTAATCGTATCTTCACAAATTCTGGCATCTCTTCCAATAATTAGTGAAATTTTTTTTAATATTTTGCTGCTTTAACTAGATACCATACGCTGCTGCAAATTTTATAGCATTTATTGGAGTCAAATTATCATTAACTATGCCTCCAATAGTTCCTTAATTCCTGAAATCGATTTTATTGATGCCATTTTATCATTTACTTAAAATTCCCATCTAACAAATGCTTCCATTGCTGCATAATGTGACAATCCTAATTCATCATACAAATTGGCAGTTTCTTTATTTCTATCCTCGGCTCTTTGCCAAAACTCTCTGCTGTCTGCTCCTTGAAACACGACACCATCTTTTTGGGATTGATGCTTAAATATCCCTTTTCGTTTTTCCAACACTTGGTCTGGCCCCATCGGTACAGCCATTTCGATCTCGTCAATTCCCCATTCCTGCCAAGCCCCTCTGTATAACCAAACCCAACAATCATTCATGTACTTTTTAGGTTTTAAACGTTTTATAGCTTCAAAAATAGCATCTAAACATACTTTATGGGTTCCGTGTGGGTCTGCCAAATCACCTGCTGCATAAATTTGATGTGGTTTAATTTTCTCGATGAGATCCATCGTGATTTGAATATCTGATTCTCCTATTGGGTTTTTCTCAATAGTTCCTGTTTCATAAAACGGAAGTTCCATGAAATGAATCTGCTCTTCTGGAATACCAACATAAAAACTGGTTGATCGTGCCTCACCTTTTCGAATTAAACCTTTGATGTATCTTACTTCGGCGATATCAACCTCACTCGCTTTTTTGTTCTTTAGGAATGTTATTGCTTTTTTATAAATATTTTCTGCCTCAGGGCTTTTGATACCGAACTTATCATTATAATCACAAACAAAGCTTGCAAATCGTAGCGCTTCATCATCAGCTACTGCTATATTACCGGAGGTTTGATAACCAATATGTACTTCATGTCCTTGTTCATGCAATCTCTTGAATGTGCCACCCATACTAATAATATCATCATCTGGATGTGGACTAAAAATAAGCACACGCTTTTTGGCAGGCTCTGCACGTTCTGGTCGTTTGCTGTCATCGGCATTGGGTTTACCTCCTGGCCATCCTGTTATAGTATTTTGAAGCTTGTTGAACATTTTTATATTAATGTCGTAAGCTGGTCCTGAATCGGCTAATAAATCACTCATGCCATTTTCAATATAATCAGCATCTGTAAGCATTAAAATAGGTTTTTTCAAATGAAGGGCTAAACCCAATGTCGCTTTCCTTATAAGTTTATCTGTCCATACTATTTTTTCGACTAACCAAGGCGTATTAATTCGGGTTAATTTTGAAGAGGCTTTTCTATCTAAAACAAAGGTGGCATTTGTATGTTCTTGCAAAAATGAAGCCGGTACTAAATTTGTAACTGTACCTTCTACCGATGCTTTTATAATATTCGCTTTTCCTTCTCCCCAAGCCATAAGAATCACTCTATTTGCTTCCATAATCTTTTTAACTCCCAATGTAATAGCTGTTCTAGGAGTATGATCTAAGCCAGAAAAGTCACTGCTTGCAGCTACTCTTGTAATATGATCTAAAGCTACTAATCGTGTTTTAGAATTTTGTAAAGATCCTGATTCATTAAATCCTATATGACCGTTTCCTCCAATTCCTAAAATTTGTAAATCTATTCCTCCAAGAGCTTCAATTTTGGCTTCATATGTGGCACAATAATTCGCTATTTCTTCTTTTGACAATGTTCCATCCGGAACATGGATGTTTTCCGGTAAAATATCAACTTGATTAAATAACAATTCTTTCATAAATCGCACATAGCTATTTATGGAATCTCGCTCCATAGGATAATATTCATCTAAATTGAATGACACTACATTTTTAAAACTTAATCCTTCTTCTTTGTGTAAGCGCACTAGTTCTGAATACAATCCTTTCGGGGAAGAACCTGTGGCCAACCCCAATATACAAGGCTGTTTTTGGGCTTGTTTAACTTTTATCAAATCTGATATTTCTTTAGCTACAGCTTTAGAGGCAGCTACTGAATTTTCATAAACTACGGTTCCTATATTCTCAAACCGCTTTTCGAAACCTGTGGCTTTATCAATATTACTATTTAACATGGCTTAATTTTTATAATTTATTTTTAATTTTATTGATATTTCCCAAAATATTATCTAACACTCAGGATGTATAGAATTCTTGACTAAATGATTTTTTATATTTTGAACATGAAAAAATTTAATGTTTTCAGGTTGTTTTATTATCAAGCTTTCTTTAAATGAACCTTGTTCCAACTTAATTCTAGGGAGTGATCGTCTATAATAAGTAACAAATAATGGTATTTTCATTTCTTCAAAGACATTATTTACAAGTAAATATTCTTCATACGTTGATTCCATTGTTTTCTAAATACAACAAATTTTGCCTGATGCAACAACTTTTAGAGCATAATAGCAATGAGAATCTGGCGGAGTTGCTATACATAAGGAGTCGACTTCAGGATCATTTATTAAATCATCCACATCTCCATAAAACTTAAGAACACTGTCCTTAATTGCATAATCTTCGGCTTTTGAAATATTGCGCTGCATGACTGCATGTAACTCAAAACATTCTACTTTTTGATAGGCAGGACCGCTTCTAAGTTCTGTTACATTTCCGCATCCAATAATCCCCCATTTATACTTTTTTCTCAAACATATTGACAAACTGTTATCCTAATATTCTCAATATTTATTCAAAATATATTGCCTCATCAAAATGTTTTTTTATTTATTATTTCTTGACCAGCTTTTATAATTATGCCCCCAGATAGCAAAAAATAGAATAATGGAATAACAGGGAATTAAAATCCAATAACTACTTGTTGCTGCTGTTGCCAAAGCATCTGATTCATTTATTCCTTTAGCAATAAGCTCTTGTTTATTGGCATCAACCATTCTACCATATAATGGTGGAATAATTGCTCCACCTGAAATCGCCATAATTAATAAGGCTGACGCTGTCTTAGTGAATTTTCCTAATCCATCTAAAGTTAAAGGCCATATTGCTGGCCAAACCAGTGCATTGGCAATGCCTAATGATGCCACAAATAAAATAGACGTAAAGCCGGTGGTTAATAATATACAAACACTGAAAATGAGGCCTAATGCAGCACTAATTATAAGTGCCGTTCCTTGTTTTAAATATTTGGGTATTAAAAAAACTCCTAGAGCATAGGTACACACCATTGCTAATAAGGTTAAAGTTGTAAAGAACTTGGCGTCTGCAGCTGGGAAACCTAACGAAATACCATAGGCTATTATAGTATCTCCAGCTATAACTTCTGCCCCTATATAGACAAATAATGTTAAAACACCCAACCATAAATGAGGAAATTGAAAGATACTTTTTTTTGTTTCAGATCCTTCTTTTATCTCATTCACTTCAGCTGCTTCAACGTGAGGCAGAGGTGCTTTTCTAATTAATAATCCTAAAATTAATAATACTGTAGCCATTATTAAGTAAGGCATAAAAACACTGTCTGCCATAGTATCTAATAACACTGCTTTTTCTTCAATCGACGCGCTTCCTAATTTTTGTTTGACTTCATCTATTCCTGATAATAATAATGTGCCAAAAATCAAAGATCCTATTGCACCGGCTGTCTTATTGGCTATTCCCATAATGGCAATACGTTTGGCACCACTATCGATAGGTCCCAAAATTGTAATATACGGGTTCGCAGCTGTTTGTAACAAAGTCATCCCGACACCTTGAATAAAAATACCTGTTAAAAACACCCAGTAAGTTCTTGCCTCAGCCGCTGGAATAAATACTAAAGCGCCAATCGCCATTATTATTAATCCTAAAGACATTCCTTTTTTGTAACCTATCTTATTCAAAATATATGAAGCTGGTAAAGCCATTACTACAAATGAAATATAGGATGCCGATGCTACCAAATAGGATTGAGCATCGGTTAATTCATTGATAGTTTTCATAAATGGAATTAGTGCACCATTAATCCAGGTCACAAAACCAAATATGAAAAATAAGCCTGCTATAATTAGTATTGGGACTAAATTGTTTTTTGATTTAATACTATTACTCATATCTGTGAATTTTTAATTCTATTAGTTAATTAACGATGCTTTATGGTAAAATTCAATAGTCTCTTTCAAGGCATGATCTATAGAATACTGTGGTTTAAATCCTAGTTGAGTGAATTTTGAAGGATTTGCTTTTGAATGTTTAATATCTCCTGATCTTTCATCCAGAAATTTTATTTTTGATTTGGAGTTGGTTATTTCAATGATTTTTTCCGCTAATTCTAATATTGACGTGTTATGGCCTAGAGCCACATTATAGGTTTCATTCCCTTTTTGAGATGCCAAAATATTTGCTCTTACCACATCTTTTACATAAATAAAATCTCTAGTTTGTAAGCCATCTCCAAAAATGGTTATCGGTTTGTTTTGAAGTGCATTATTTATGAAAATTGGTACCGCTGCTGCATAGGCTGATTTTAAATTTTGTCTAGGACCAAAAACATTGAAATAACGTAATGAAGCAGTAGGAAGACCCCATTGATCTTGATACATTTTCAGATAAAACTCACCATCTAATTTTGTAACAGCATACGGAGTCATCGGTTCCGGAGTCATTGTTTCTATTTTAGGCAATATGGGATTGTCTCCATAATTAGCCGCAGATGAAGAAAGTACTACTTTGCAATTTACATTCTTCTTTGCGGCCTCCAAAATATTTATTGTCCCCAATGTATTGATTTCAATACATTCGTTTATATTTAAAAGGGATTCCGGGACGCTTACCAAAGCCGCTAAGTGAAATATACCATTAGCACCTTGCACTAGTTCTTCCACAAGATTTTTATCCCTGATATCTCCTTTTTCAAATTGAACATTCAGCCCATTAATATTTTTTTCGAATCCCGTTCTTAAACTGTCCAAAACAATTACATGATGTCCTTTAGCGGATAAATATTCAGCAATGTGACTTCCTATAAATCCTGCGCCACCTGTTATTATATACTTCTTCATTTTTTTTAAATATTAGGAGTTATCCTTTCAGAATTATTAGTCATTCCAATTTAATACAGGATACTGTTTTTTTAGATAGGCCTTTACTTCAGCTATGTCTTCTTTTGCCGTTAAATCCGGTACGTGTTCAGAAAAAGGGATGCCAAATGTGGTATTTGGGTGTTCTTTTAATGCGTTTAAAAGTACGGTAGGTAATTCCTTTTCGTCTCTTTCAGGATGAACGGGACAGTTTTTTAGATAAGGATAGATAAGATCTCCTTTAAATTTAAAAGCATTCATGCTCACTCTTAACTTTCCCTCGGAATCTTTGTAACTCTCTAAATTAGCTGCAGTTGGTTTTTCAAGAATGTCAAATAATTGATTGTCATGGTCGAGTTTGGCAATGGCAAATCGAGAAATTCGTTCCGATGGAAATTCCATCGCATCTCTATTATAACTTATAAAAGCATTAGGACTATCTGTTTCTCTAAGCGCATAAAGTGCATCGACTGAATACAAGTTGTCGCTGTTGCAAACCGAGTAATCCAATGAATTCAGTTCCGGATATTGTTCTACAGCTTGAAATAATGCATCTGCAGTACCTAATGGTTTGGCTCTTCCTTCCGGAATATATTGAATAGCAAAAGAGATAGTTAAACCATGAAAATCATTGTATTTGTTTTCACTTCCGTAAAATTCTTTAAATAGATCACCCCGCTCACCAATAATAATATAGATATTTTTATACCCTGCTTTTTTCGCATTCAATAAAAGATAATCCAATAATGGTCTTCCATTTGGGCCAACACCAATTAATCCTTTACTTCTTTCATTCGCTTGCGCAATTTCTTCGTCACTCAAATTATCAACTGTAACTTGTTTTTTCATTCTGGAAGAAGCGCCGCCAGCCAAAATAATTAGATTGTCATGCATAATTAATTCTTTAAAATTTTAATGTTTTCTAGTATTCTCGCGCCAGGATCAACGGTTACCGTATAGGCTTCTATTGCCCCTGCAGTCAGTATTGCTGCCACTACTGGAGCTTCATTTCCCGGTTCAGCCAGTACTACAATACTACCGCCTCCACCTGAACCAACTATTTTTGCCCCATACGCCCCAGCTTTCAATGCAGCATTAATCATGGCATCAATTTTTGGCACAGTTATTTTTAATAAATCTCTTAAAACAGCGTGATGTTGATTCATTAAAGCACCAATCTTCTTTAAATCTGGAGTTGGTTTTTCAAATTCTTTTAAAGCCTCTTTTGTATAATGGTAATTCTTGATGGCAGCTTCAAAATAAGTAATCAATCGGTCTGGTAAATAATTATAGTATTTATCTAAATCTTCTATTTCGGATGTATTTAAATCAAAATCTTTAAAATTTTGTTTTATAATGTCAATTGCAATCAAGGCATTTCCTTTTAATTCTCCTATCAAACCAATGGTTTCTTTAGGTACCCCGGAAACACCGGTTATTAATCCTTTTAGTTCTGTTCCAATAATGGTATAAGAAAAAGGATCTTTGGTATTGATGTGTACAATATTGCCCACTCCGATGCTGTAATGATCCATCATTCCGCCTGGTTCTCCGTGCTCTAAAACTTCAGAAGCATACCCCATTTTTGCAATAAATTCCGGAGTAACTTCGGCATCAACTCCAAAAGCGGTAACCAAAAAATGAATCCAAGCCATTAATAAAGCCGATGAACTTGAGGTTCCGGAATTGATAGGAATATCTCCTTTTATGGTAATATCGTATCCTACAGTTGGAATACAACCTTGTCTTCTCAAAACTCTTAAGGAAGAGGCAAAATAATCTCGAGGTGCTAATTCTGAAAAAATACCGTGAATATCAATGACCCTAACTTCATTAATATCCTCCATGTTTAGTCTGAAAACTGAAGTGTCATTTTGAACTGCAGTTAATTTTATATTTAGATTGATTGCACATGCAATGACGGGCAAACCTAAATAGTCTTGATGATCTCCAAAGAGACACGTTCGTCCAGGAGCTAATGATATAATTTTTTTCACTTTTTAGAGATGTTAAAAACGCTGTATTAATAGTGTTTAATGCTAATTTTATTTATAATTCTAACTGTTTATTTAGTTTTACTTTACGAAACTATAGATTAAATTCTAATAAAACAAGTAAAAAACAATAAATGTGCTCGAACACACTTATTTCGTGTTGTCGAGCACATTTTTAAATTGTATGAAAAAATACGATCATAAAAAGATTATTACTAACAATGAAAGAATGTCAAACGTATAATTAGGTACTCATTCGTTAATTCAGTCTTACAAAAAAAAATAAAACCAAAGTTTTTATATATTTGCTCATTATGGATAAAAAGTATACAATAAAGGATATTGCTAAATTAGCCGGTGTTTCGAAAGGAACTGTTGACAGAGTTTTGCACAAAAGAGGTAAAGTGTCACCAGCTGCTTTGGACAAAGTCAACGAAGTTTTAAAAGTAATTGACTACGAGCCAAACCTTATTGCTAGGAATTTAAAGAATAATAAAATTTATCGCATTTGTATTGTTCTTCCTGATCCCAAAATTGATACTTATTGGCATCCTTGCCTGAGTGGTATTGATGATGCGGTGAAAGAATTCAAAGCCTATAATTTGATTATTGAAACCTTTTACTTTAATCCGGAAAAAAAGAAATCCTTTTTAAAAACGAATAAAGAGGTATTGGAATTATCTCCGGATGCTGTTTTGCTAACGCCTTTATTCCATAAAGAAACTGTAGATGTTATCGAAGAATACAATTCGTTAAACATCATTGTAAATACTTTTAATAACCAAGTCGAGTCCAGTTTTGTAAAAAGTTTCGTTGGTCAGGATTTATTTAGAAGTGGACGAGTGGCAGCAAAATTAATAGATTCGATTACCGGTACCGGTCAAATTGCCATTGTTCATATTGATGAAACCTACAAAAATGCAATTCACATGCAGGAAAAGGAAAAAGGTTTTAGAAATTATTTTGATGAGAAAGAAAATTCTCCATACACGATTACCACTTTAAAATTAAAAAATCCAAATGTTGAGCTTAGTTGCAATACTTTCCTGAATGAAAATCCAGAGGTTACAGGAATTTTTGTTACTACTTCTAAATCGTATCAAATTGCTAAGGTAATTAGTGAATTTAAAGGTAAAAAAATTAGAGTGGTCGGTTATGATTTGATTGATGAAAATGTTACTTATTTGAATCAAGGCGTCATCGATTTTATGATTCATCAAAACCAGAAAAGACAGGCATATCTCGGAATAACCTCTTTGGTGGAACATTTTCTCTTTCAGAATGAAATTCCAAAAATGATTTTTTTGCCGATTGATATTGTGAACGCGGAAAATGCGGAGTATTATATTGAATAAAAAAATTTATTCTTTTAAAATAAAAACTCCGAAAGAAGATGCAATGTGGAAATTGGGAGTTTCCGTATTTGGGTTTACCCAAGTAATCCAATTAGGTTCATAACATTCATTTTGGGCTTTACTATATTTAGCCCTAAAAACACCGGTTTCAATAATGTTGTTTTTTATTAAATTAAGACTTTTCAAAGATTCGATACTAATTGATCCCTCAACCATAAAAGTATTAGCTTGTACAGATGATTTAACTACTAAATCATTTTTGGGCCAGTTCCAACTGAAATCGAAATTCTTATTAGGATACGCAATAAAATCCATTATTCGCCCAGAAGTGTCGATCTCTAAACAATAATAAGGATTCAGTCCATTATCAGTTCTGAAAAAGAGTTCAACTCTATCAGAAATCCCAATACTTTCAAAACTTTCATCTTGCTTTTCTATGTGGATTTCAGTATCTAAAACTGTAAAATTAAAAAATAATTTGTCTCGATTCCAAAGTGCTTTAAATGTAGTTTCAGTTACATTTTTAGTATTCCACGGGGAACAAAAATCAGTTAAAATCTGGGCTTCAGCCCACGCTATGTCATCGCCTTTTCCGGAGACAGTCAGATCTTTGTTTTCAATTAAATGGACATCATATTCTTTCATTTCTGGAATCATTTTATGTGGTATTTAATATTTCTGTGAAACTGTGTTTGAACAGAAATTCTCGAAATATAGTTAAAAGAAATTTCAATGAATCTATTTATTCTTTTTTTAGCCTAATTATAAGTCTTACATTCATCTCTTAGCTGTTAAATTTAAAATTAAGTGATGGTAAATTGAGATTAAATGGTCAATTTATAGTGCGTAACTATTGTTGAAGTTTTAATTTTTAGTTTAAAAAATTCCGAATTTCTTCTTATTTAATGAGTATGTCCTTTTTTACTTGAAATAAATGATATGAAACCCCACAGGATTTTATAATTGAAAAACTAGAATTTTAGTACTAAAAAAACGTTTCGAGTATTTTTTGTGTGCTCGACAACACAAAAAATATGTGTTCGAGCACATTATTTGTGTTTTTCCTTGTTTAATAAAAATATAATCTCTAGTTTCGTCATGTATTAAAAAATAATCAATCTTTTATTAGGTCAAAATTTAATGTTTTTGAAGATTATATCAAAGGCTGTATTTAGAAATATGCATAAAAAAAGAGGGTGGATTTAGACAAAAATTAGCTCAGTTAAGAAATTATAAATCAAATTTTTTAGAGTTCATTTTTGTCCATCAAAAAAACATACAAACAACACTTAATACTGAATAAACCAACAAACAATTATTAACTAAAACCATTTCAAGAGTATGAAATTATTAACCCAAAAAAAACCAAGGGGCTTAAGGATTAAAAGTATGACACACAAAGAAATTAAATTAACAATTCTTTCTTTTCTAGCTTTAACTTTTCAAGTTTCTACTGCTTCGACCATAAAGACAATCGCTTTATCCGAAACTAATGTATTATTAGTTCAGAAAGTTGTAAAAGGAAAAGTTACCGATGAAAGTGGAGCACCTCTTCCTGGAGCTAATGTGCTTATCAAAGGTACTACTATTGGTGTTCAAACTGATGCTGATGGTAATTTTGCTATTGATGTAGTAGGAAATAATAATACTTTAGTTGTTTCATTTATTGGAATGGAAGAACAAGAAATTGCTATTGGCAATGACCCATTAACTATTGTTTTAAAAGAAACCGGACAAAAATTAAATGAAGTCGTTATTGTTGGCTATAGTACGATTAAAAAAGAAAGTTTGACGGGTTCCTTACAAACAATTACCAATAAGAAGCTTACAGATGCTACAACTCCCTCTGTTGAAAATTTATTAGCAGGGAAAGCTACTGGAGTTTATGTAAATTCTGGATCTGGACAGCCTGGTGAAGCTGGTAAAATAATTATTAGAGGTAAAACAACTGTAAACGGAAGTACAGATCCTCTATGGGTTGTTGATGGAGTTATTGTAGGAAGTAGTGCCGGGAGCATTAATCCCATGGATATTGAAACTATGACGATTCTAAAAGATGCAGCCTCTACTGCTGTATACGGTTCTCAAGGGGCTAACGGAGTTATTGTGGTTACAACAAAAAGTGGAAAATCAGGCAAAGCAACTATTAATTTCTCGACGAAGATGGCTGCTACCACATTAAACACGGGTAATTTCAGCTTAATGAATGGAAATGAATTATATGACTTGTACGATTCTTTTTCGAACAAACAGGACTTTTCAACGGCATGGTGGTGGACTCCGGAACTGAGAAATAAAAACTTTGATTGGTGGGATAATGCCACAAGAACAGGTTTAGCAACCGATCATAACCTCTCTATAAGTGGTGGTAATGAGGATTTCAAAAGCTATGTTTCTCTGGGGGTGTATGATGAGACAGCAGCAATAAGAGGCTATGACTACAAACGGTATAATGCACTATTGAAATTTAGTTATAAAGTAAATAATTGGTTAACCATACGCCCACAGATAAACGCAACCCGCAGAGATGTTTTAAATAAACAACATTCAGTTGGTGCAATGTATGGTAATATGCCTTGGGATAACCCGTATTTAGCAGATGGAACTTTGGTAGGAAATCAACCAAATCCTACTTGGGTAAACACCACCGGATCAAACTATTTGTATGATTTACAATGGAATTACAGCGAGTCTGAAGCCTATGATATTCGAAGTAATTTTGATTTTGACATAAAACTTACGGATTGGCTGACTTTTGCCTCTGTAAACAGTTATATCTTTTCAAATTCAAATTCTACCTCCTATTCAGATCCACGTTCTTCCAGCGGATTAGCAGTAAAAGGAAGAATTGAGGATTATATGAGTTCGTATAATAGAGCCTATACCAATCAATTGTTCAAATTCAAAAAATCATTTGGAAAACATGATTTTAATGCCATCGCCGGCTATGAATGGAATGAATTTAATTCTAAAAATACAGTAGGAATTGCAACTGGATTTGCTCCGGGGTTTGTAGTGAGTGATGTGGCCTCGATTCCTGAAAGAGTGAGAGGAAGCAAAGCGCAATGGGCCGTACAATCATTATTATCGAATGTAAATTATACCTATGATAATAAGTACTTAGCACAAGTTTCGCTTAGACGTGACGGAGCTTCAAATTTTGGGGTTAATTCACAATACGGGAATTTTTACTCTGTAAGTGGTGGATGGAATATTCATAAAGAAGCTTTTTTTAAAGCGGATTATATCACAAATTTAAAACTTAGAGCCAGTTATGGATCAGTAGGAAACAGACCAAACAGTCTTTATCCACACTATGCCCTGTATTCATTAACGACAGGGTACAATGAAAATCCAGGAGCCATAATTTCTCAAATTGCGAATCCTGATTTAAGTTGGGAAAAAACATATACGGCCGGTGTGGGTTTAGATATTTCGTTTTTAAGACGATTCAACCTGACTTTGGATTATTATGATAAAGATACTTCGGGTTTATTGTACCAAGTTCCTTTGCCAGGAGTTATTGGAGTGACTAGTATTTGGAAAAACGTAGGAGCAGTAAGCAATAAAGGTTTTGAAGCGGCACTTAATGTTGAAATTATTAATAATGAAGATTGGAGATGGGCTGTAGATGCTAATATTGGTGTGAATAAAAACAAAGTAACGAGTCTTTATGGCGAAAGACAACAAATCATCGTGAGAGATGGATCTGGTATTTCCGGTTCAGCTAATAAATTATTGACTCCCGGAAAGGATGTAGATACGTGGTACCTTACAGAATGGGCTGGTGTAGATCCAGAGAGCGGAAGACCACAATGGTTTGAAACCAATGCAGCAGGAGAACGCGTTAAAACCTTCAGTTATAGTGCCGCTTCAAAAACACCAATTGCTATGGGAGCGTATACGCCTTCCTTTTTTGGTGGATTTTCAACGAATTTAAATTATAAGAGTTTTGATCTTGCTGCCATATTTACCTATTCAGTAGGAGGCGAAATTTATAATTATGCCAGAGCTGAATTTGATTCAGATGGAGCCTATACAGATCGCAACCAAATGAATCTTCACAGCGGATGGAGCCGATGGGAAAAACCAGGTGATATTGCTACGCATCCTCAAGCCAGTTATAACAATCAAAGTAACTCAAATAAAGCTTCGTCTCGTTTCTTAGAAACTGGAACCTATCTAAAAATGAGAAGCCTTTCTTTAGGATATAATCTAAATGTGGAGCGTTTTAATATTTCGAATCTTAGATTATTTGTAGCTGCAGAAAACTTATTTACAATTTCTCACTTCTCTGGAGTTGATCCTGAGATACCACCTAGTAATGGTCAAATAACAGGAGTTGCCACCTCAGTATATCCTCAGACACGCAAATTTGTATTAGGTCTTAATCTTACTCTTTAAAAAAAATAAATCATGAAAAAGATATTTATATTATTCATTACAATTAGTTTTTTATACTCTTGTGAACTGGAGAGAGAACCTTTTAATGCTTACACCGAGGACAAAATCCTTGCAGATAAGGAAGCGGCTGTCGAAGTACTTTTGAATGGGTGTTACGCACAACTTAAAGGTTGGTCAGATGTTATGCACAGAGTAGGGGAATATCCCGGAGATAATATCATGATAAGAGGAACTTCTACGGATGCTTTCTATTCCTTTATTTCGTACCAGCACATACCGGATAATGGAAGATTATCTGTTTTTTGGAACAACAGTTATAAAATTATTTCACAATCAAGTGACTTAATCAAAATTATTTCAGAAGGTGAAAATGCGCAAATTGACCAACAATTAGGAGAAGCCTACTACTTAAGAGGAATGATTTACTTCTATTTGTCTCGTACCTACGGTAGACCTTATGCACAATCCCCTGACTCTAATTTGGGAGTACCCATTGTAAACGGAATGCCTGCCGATATTGATAATTTACGTCTCCCAGACAGATCCACAATTAAAGACAGCTACCAACAAGCCATTAATGATTTGAAAAAAGCAGAAACGCTAATGACCGTAAAACGTAGTGCGACTTATGCAACCAGAGAGGCAGCGCAAGCAATGCTATCCAGAGTATACTTATACATGAGCGGAACGTACCAAAGTCCAAATCAAGAATATGCTACTCTTGCCATAGAATATGCTACAAAAGTAATTGCAAGTGGAAATTACAATTTACTTAGTAGAGCGGATTTTATGAAATACAATACCTTTGCTCCTGATGCTGCCGGACAAACGGAAACCATTTTTGCTGTTAAACGTGTGGCTTCAGAGTTCTCCGGATTCGATCACTATTATGGAATTGGCGGCATGTACGCCAATATTCAAGGACAAGGTTGGGGCGAAATGTATGCCAGTGCTAAATATTTAGATTTACTGCGCAAGTCTGGTCAAAAGAATGATGCTCGTTGGGCATTTATTAAACCACAATACGCACTGGATGCATCAGACAATAAAACAGAAGCCTTCCGTTTTGTCCATGATTCGTATAATACCAGCTCAGTACAAACAGGGTATAACTATTTGCAACAACCGCTTAAGCGTAATGCTGACGGTACATTTTACATTAATATTGGGACAGATAAATACGATCTAACTGTAGTTAATGCTGCTGAAAATAGTTATTCGATTGACTATAAAGGAAAAACATATGTTGGTGAAAAAGATTTTATGATGTTATTGAACCGTGTATATCCAATGTATTATATCACTAAATGTTCTTTACAGGATAACGATTCGCATCTTCATTCGCCAATCATTTCAAGACTATCTGAAATGTATTTGAATATGGCAGAAGCGTATGCAAAAAAAGGGGATTATCAAAATGCACGTATTAACCTAAATATAGTAAGAGAAAGATCAATTCCTGGTGCTGGATATACTTCATTAACGAGTGCCAATGCTATTCAATTTATTGATGAAGAACGTCAATTAGAATTAGCTTTCGAAGCACATAGAGGGTATGATGTATATAGAAACGGACAAACAATGACACGTCATTATCCGGGACCACATCGTGCCATGGAAGATATTCCTGCATCCAGTTTGCGTGTGATACAGTACATTCCTCAATCAGAAATAAATGCTTATCCTGGAACGCTGACCCAAAATCAATAATAAAAGGTTAGAATGAGGTTGTAAAAACGTCCATTTGGTTAAGAATAAAAGGGGTCAGAAAAGGGAAATACCGAACATAAAAAGTATAAAAATTATAGATGAAAAAAAAATTCTTTACAAACCTATTAGTAATCTTAGTATTGATTCCACTTACTTCTTGTAGCGGTAATGAAAAAAATGATACTATTGTTGGGGATGATTCTAAAATGATATCCGAAATTTCTCTGCCTCTTGGTGGAAATACTTTTAGTTCAACTCCCTTTGCGGAAGTTGAAACCATTACAAAAAATGGAATCGAGTATTGGACCAATTCAGAAGAATATTTTACTGCTTACTTTCGAATTTCTGAGCCGGGAGTGTTCGAATTTTCAATAAATAAGGATTCATTGGTAGTTCTGGGAAAAGCAACTTTAGAATTCACCATTAACGACGAATCCAAAAGTATTGAATTCAACGACACCAAAAAAAATTCTTACCCAATAGGACGTTGGGAAATTACGGAACCGGGTTATGTTGCTTTAAAAATAAAAGGGATCAGCAAGAATAAAAGTCATTTCCCTTCTATTTCAAGAGTAACAATTAACAGCTCGATTGCGAAAGATAAAATTGCATTTGTTCAAAATGACGAAGCTAGTTTTTATCATTGGGGAAGAAGAGGTCCTTCTGTACATCTAAATTATCAAGTACCTGAAAAAGTAAATGCCGAATGGTATTACAACGAAGTTACTGTACCAAAAGGACAAGATATTATAGGGTCTTATTATATGGCAAATGGGTTTGCAGAAGGATATTTTGGTATACAGGTTAACTCGGATAAAGAGCGTAGAGTATTGTTCTCCGTTTGGAGTCCATTTGTAACGGATGATCCAGCAACCATTCCAGATTCCAAAAAAATTAAACTTCTTAATAAAGGAGAAAACGTAACGACGGGTGAATTTGGAAATGAGGGTTCCGGCGGACAAAGTTATTTGAAATACAATTGGATCGCAGGGAACACCTATAAGTTTTTACTTCGTGGAATTCCTCAAAATGATAATTCAACGACCTATACCGCTTACTTTTTTGCACCCGAATTAAATAAATGGCAATTAATCGCCAGTTTTAACCGTCCCGAAACCAATACTTATCTAAAACGATTTCATTCGTTTTTAGAAAATTTTTCTCCGGAACAAGGAAATAAATCTCGAGAAGTCTTGTTCAATAATCAATGGTATTGTGATGCTACCGGAAATTGGACAGAGATTAACTCCGCAAAATTCACAACAGACAACACGGGTACTAAAGGGTACCGTATGGATTATTCAGGTGGTTTGCTAAATAACGAATCATTCTATTTGAAAAACGGAGGCTTTTTTAATAATTTTACCAAAGCTCAAAGTGTTTTTACAAGACCGTTACATCAGAAGAAACCTGTTATTGATTTTAGTAAATTACCATAGAGATTACTCACGGTTTAAGCGAACACAACAAATAGTAAAATAGTGCAGAATGGGTAATCTACAGTTTGATTATCTTCCTTTTTTTTAATAAATAAATTAAATTATGAAAACTAGTATTTTTAAATTGCTACTTATTTCCTTTCTTTTTCTAGGATGGGCCAATGTATCGGCCCAAATGATTAAAACTCCGGCTCCAAAACGAGATAAAGGACAAACCGATGTCTTGCGTCTTGCAACAGCTCCCATTCCTAATGTGCGTATTGCGTTCATAGGTTTAGGCATGCGTGGTCCAGGTGCAGTAGAACGTATGACACATATTCCTGGCGTTGAAATTGTGGCTTTATGTGATATGACACAAGAAAACACTTCTAAAGCAAATGAAATTCTTACTAAAGCGGGGCTTCCAAAAGCGAAAGAATTTTTTGGAGATGAAAATGCTTGGAGAAAAGTAACTGCTCTTCCTAATGTAGATCTTGTATATGTAGCAACAGATTGGAAAAACCATGCGAAAATTGGTGTTCAAGCCATGAAAGATGGTAAAAACGTAGCTATTGAAGTTCCTGGAGCAATGACTATGGAAGAAATTTGGGACTTGATTAATACTTCTGAAAAAACACGTAAACATTGCATGCAATTGGAGAATTGTGTATATGATTTCTTTGAATTGACAACATTAAACATGGCGCAACAAGGATTGTTTGGAGAAATTCTGCATGCCGAGGGATCTTATATCCACGGACTTCAACCTTTCTGGGGTGAGTATTGGAACAACTGGCGTATGGATTATAATAGAAAACACCGTGGCGATATTTATGCAACGCATGGAATGGGACCGGCTTGTCAAGCATTGAACATTCACCGCGGAGATAAAATGAACTATTTGGTTTCTATGGATACTAAAGCCGTTGGTAATCCTGCGTATATTAAAGAAAAATCAGGAATAGAAGTAACGGACTTTAGAAATGGGGATCACACAATGACTATGATTCGTACCGAAAAAGGAAAAACAATCCAAATTCAACATGATGTAACTTCACCACGCCCTTACAGCCGTATGTACCAACTTAGCGGAACAAAAGGGTTTGCTAATAAATACCCTGTTGAAGGATATGCTTTGGATTCAAAAGCGATAGGTTCAGATATTGCACCAAATCATGAAAACTTGAGTGCACACAAGTTTGTTCCTGAAGACGTGAAAAAAGCATTAATGGAAAAATACAAGCATCCTATTGTAAAAGAAATTGAAGAGCAAGCAAAAAAAGTAGGCGGTCACGGTGGAATGGATTTCATCATGGATTACCGCTTGATTTATTGTTTACAAAATGGACTTCCATTGGATATGGACGTTTATGACTTGGCTGAATGGTCTTGTCTTGGACCACTAACGGAAATTTCCTTGGATAACAGTTCTGCACCAGTTGAGATTCCTGATTTCACTCGTGGGGGTTGGCAAAAATTGAAAGGTTTAGAGTTTTCTAAATAAAAATTAATTTTAAAATCATTCAAAAAGAGGATTATGACATAAAGTAGTTTATAAAGTTGATTATTAAATGACATTATAAATGAATGCAGAATACGATTTGGGTGGTGGATTGAGATAATAATAACAATAGTTTCAAAGGATACTATTCAGTAATGGGTGTAAATTTAAAATAAAGGGGTTAACTTTTTAATTAAAGTTGAATCCCTTTACTTTTAATAGTTAAACAATTAAAATACTAAAACATACTTAATGCATATCATCAAACTGTCAGATGAATTGGTCCGTAAAAATATAGCATTTGCCGCAGATCATAACCCATTACAATTGAGGATTAATACCATCACGGTCCAAAAATGAAGAAATTTAAAAATTCACCTTTAACACCAAAATAGAAACGGTCAACGAAAAACCTCCCTTTAAAATTCAGTTGATATAAGATGTTTGGGTGTTAATGGGTATTACAAATAGTAATGGCTGAATACTAAAGGTAAAGCATAAAAAATATGAATTAAGTTTGCCCAACGAAGTACTTCTTGTCTTTGCAGGATTATATTCCAATTGGGTAAATAAAGAAACCGGAGAAATAAAAAACATATACACCATACTAACCACCGAAGTCAATCCACTTTTGTCTGTAATACACAATAGTAAAAAAAGAATGTTTTAAACCGTAATAATGAATCCAGATAGTTGAATTATGAGCTAATAGAGTACTTTGCATTTCTCTATTAGGCAAATTTAATCGCTGTTAAATGATGAAGGCATCATTGACAACATTACTGGAAAACATACCAGATTTTTAATTCTACTATAGGTTCTTCATCGCGTGCAATCCTTTAGTTTTGTCTATGCAATAAATTTGTAATTTTAAATCAACAACCCAACCGATTAAGTGAACCTACGCGCAATAAAAGTTAACGACTTATCGCTTGATTAGGACTTCATCGGTTTTTACTGAAAAAGCATCAGAGTAGTAATTCAGGCATAATGGCCTATTATCAAGGTTTCGATAGTTTTCAGTAGTTAGGTTGCTAATCTAAAAAAAGTTTTACTATGAACAAATTTACACATTTTCTTGGGATAGATATATCCAAAGAATACTTTGATGCTGTGATTATTTTAGAAGGAAAAAAAGAACTAAATAATCATAATCAATTCGCGAACAATGCCAAAGGGATAAGGGAATTACGGAAGTGGCTAAAGGAATTTAATGCTACCTCTGTAAATACATTAGTCTGTTTGGAGCACACTGGAATGTATGGAAAGTTGGTTATTAAACACTTGATTTCTTATGAGTTTTCTTTATGGGTAGAAATGTCTTTAAAAATCATTAGAAGCATTGGTCTCCAAAGAGGCAAGAATGATAAAGTAGATGCTTTCAGAATTGCTTATTACGCTATGAAAAACCAAGAAGAAGCAGTAATATACAAAGCACCTCGAAAAGTGGTAGAAAAGATTAAAACTCTTTTGTCTGTAAGGGATAAACTCATACAATACAGGGGTTCTTTATCACGTCATACCAACGAATTAAAATCATTTGATCCAGAACTCTACAAACTAGCTGTAAAACATCAGAACAATACCATTAAAGGCATAGCAACGGATTTAAAAAGCATCGAAAAACAATTAGACCTGCTCATTAAAGAAGACGAAATATTAAATACAATTTACACTCAAGTCTCTTCAGTTCCTGGCGTAGGGAAAATTACAACACTAACTTTGATCTGCTTTACCAATGAATTTTCTATGTATGCAACCCCAAGACAATTGGCTTGTTATACTGGAGTTGCACCTTTTGAATATACATCAGGAAAAAGTATTAAGGGCAAGCCAAGAGTTAATAATATGGCAAACAAAAAGCTAAAAAAACTACTTCATATGTGTGCATTGACGGCAGCCACTTATGACCCAGAATTAAAAGTGTATTATCAAAGAAAGGTAGAAGAAAGCAAAAATAAATTACTCGTCTTAAACAACGTCAGAAATAAGCTTATACATCGGATTTGTGCTTGTATTAAAGAAAATAGAGTCTATAAAATTAGAGAAGTAGCATAAAAAACATAATTTTGCATCTACCAAGACAAAGCGGAAATAGGCTCTGCTGAGGAGCAACCTATCAGGAATAATCTGTGGTGCCGACGAATAAGTCAAACGAAAAAGGGAGGCTAAAATCCTTCCTTTTTTATTACTTATTCAGAGGCGACATATGCCTAAAAAAACCTAAAATTATTTTTGAAAATAAAGCAATATTTATTTGCAAAAGACATAGTAATCAAGCGGTCTCTCTGCGGTCGTTCCCTTTGTTCCGTTCGGCAGCTCCAGTCGGTCAACCTTACAGTTTTATAATAACACTTTTGGTAAATAAGCTATTTATTATTTCAATTTAATAATAAGGTTTCCCTCCGTTCCGCAGACACTTCACAGCACAAAAAAATAAGGCAGCCAAAAAATAGGCAACCTTACTTTTTCCGCTGTTCGTTCCTCATCTCCACACGTTCTCTTCCTGCGTTCGGCAGGGCTATTACATCCACAATACCGCTTCATTCCGTTACACTCCGCTAGCTACGTTCCTCTGCATTCCAGCAGTATCATGTCTGTCGCCCTTTATTTTTTCAGCGGTGGCGCTCTTCGCACAGCCATCGGGGTTGGCGCCGTTCCGTGAAAAACGTCACGTTGCCCTAAATCAAGGAACGCCTGCGGCTGTCTTCTATTTTTTCCCCACCGTTTCACGCTCTTCTTCCTTCATTTTGCGTCTCGTTCCTCACCAGCTGCAATTCTCGGCTTCAGGTGGCTGTTCGATTGCCGCAACCCCGCCACTGCGCTCCTCGATAAATAATGATTTCCGCTATCGCTACAATCATCATTTTCTGCGGTGCTTGGGGGTGTTTGATTGCCTTGCGAGAGAAACGAAGCAATCACAATAACGCCCACAGAAAAACCTCAACAAAACGATATTGCAATTTTTTGAAAAGAAAAAGAAAAAAATCCAGCAAACATAGCATCCATTCCTCACTTTCAGTCGGTCGTTCCTCCCTCCATTTTCGTTCGTCATTTCTGCTGATTAAATAGCTTTCTTTTTTTCTCTTTTTTCTTTTCAAAAAATTAAGGTCGAATCTTTAAAACCAATACGCCACGGCGAATTTCATCATTAAAACACACCAAAAAAATGCAGTTTATAAAGCTAACCAAATCTTTATTCTCAACAAAAGAATGAATAGTGGCAAATGGAGCGTAGCGGAATTCACCAATACTAAAAAATATATATTAACACATTGGTAATCCTCAAAAAGAACCTTTTACAAATAGTTTTGTAATACTATTTCAAAATGAAGGAGATACCGAAACGGTTTACTGGTTAGCCTATAGTTTATGGAAAGCAAGATTCTGGGACCAATCTCTGGTTGAGTCCGTAATTCCTTTTTTACGAATCGACGATTTTAAAAAAGATTTTAACTCAAAAGTAAATGAAATGCTGCAGGAGCACGAGCTGCACAAAAAAATTGTTAAAGCTTTAAAAATACTGGAATTTAATGAAGAACAATTTTACAAAAACATCAAATTGATTAATGATATAAGAAAAGCTATGTTGCGAAATTATTGCAAATAGTCTGACCACACTAGTCACGCATTTAAATACACTATAAGTCCTATTTGATTTTACATTATAGACAAATTAATAAAACTATTATAAGCACTTATATGTAAATGAAAAAAAGTACGAATTTTTATTAAAAAAGGTGTTCAAGAAATAGATTACTGATATGGTATTTGTTTTACTCAAATCAATGCAAGCATAAAATAGTAACTATCGGAATGTTTTTTTATTTACCTGTTCAATTAGAAGCTTGGTTAAATTTAAAAACGTTAAGGATTAGTTAACGTTTAGATAATCCTGTTGCGTTACTGTTGATATATTTTTGGCCCGATAAAAACCACTTAAAAAATTATGAAAAAAATTAAATTATTATTTAGCATTGTCCTTTTTGGGCTTATAGCTAATTCTTGTGCAACCGAGGAACTCGTTTATTCCGTTCCAGAAACTAAAAATTCAAACCAACTTTCAAAAATTTACACCGGCTTTCCTGAAACATTTGAATCAGGAAGCAAAACTTCTTATGTTGCGGCAGACGTAACTTTACCAACAGGTATCTGGAATTTGAACGATGCGTTAATAGGTACCCTTTCTGGCGACAGAAAAAACGGTGCTAAGTCAATTCGTATTCGAAATATAGGAACTGTTACAATGAAGTTTAATAGTATTAACGGTGCTTCAAGTGTTTCTGTTTTACATGCAAAGTATGGAACTGATGCTTCAAGTTCATGGGAACTTTGGTATTCCATTAACAACGGAAGTAGTTGGACTAAAACAGGAAGTACAATTACGACCTCTTCAACCACATTGCAAACTGCCACATTTCCAATGGCGATAAAGGGAAATGTTCGTTTTGAAATCAGAAAAATATCGGGTGGTACAAATCGTATCAATATTGATGATATGACTATTGATGATAATGGTGCTCTTATTAGCGGTGTTTTTCCGGAAACATACGAATCAGGAAGTAAAACCTCTTATACTCCTGCTGCTGTAACGCTTTCTACAGGGAGCTGGTATTTTGACAATGCATTAATAGGAACATCTGCAAGCGATGCGAAAAGTGGTACTCAATCAGCAAGGATAATCGACACCGGTAAAATTACGATGCAGTTTGATGTTACAACCGGTGCTTCAAGTGTAGATATTAAACATGCTACATACGGAACTGATGCTTCCAGCACATGGGAACTTTGGTATTCCAACAATAGCGGCAGTAGCTGGACTCAGACAGGAAGTAGCATTACTACTTCTTCTACTACATTGCAAACTGCAACTTTTCCAATGATTGTTCAGGGAAATATTCGTTTTGAAATTCGTAAAATTACTGGAACAGCTATTCGTATTAACATTGACGATTTTTCGATTACAGCTTACAATGGTACAGGAGGAAGTGGTACTGGTGGTGTTGATGGAGACCACATAGCTATGGGTAACCCTAGTGGTGCAACTACTGATATAACCAATGAAAATAATTATTTAATGGAGAAAGTGCAGTATAAACTTTCATACAATCGTTCGAAAGCAACTGCTAACTGGGTAAGCTGGCATTTAGATCCGTCATGGACAGGAGCTGCACCACGCCAGGATGATTTCAGAGCTGACACTACTTTGCCTTCAAGTTGGTATCAGGTAGGTTCTACAAGCTACTCTGGTAGCGGTTTCGACAGAGGTCATGATTGCCCTTCGGCTGACAGAACTTCTTCTGTTGCTGATAACTCTGAGACCTTCCTAATGACGAACATGATTCCTCAGGCGCCTGTTAATAACCGACAAACCTGGGCTAACCTCGAAGCGTATGGCAGAACACTTGTAAGCCAAGGTAATGAAATCTATATAATTATGGGATGTTATGGTGTTGGTGGAACAGGTTCTGCCGGCAGTGCAAACACAATTAATAATGGCAATATAACTGTTCCAAGCAATATTTGGAAGGTACTTGTTGTACTTACTCAGGGTACCAATGATGTTGGCAGAGTAACTACAAGCACTCGTGTAATTGCAGTTAATACTCCTAATATAAACACTACAGGAGCATGGGGAACCTACCGTACAAGTGTAGATGCAATTGAAGCCGCAACAGGATATGATTTATTGAGTAATTTGTCTACTTCAATTCAGTCAACTATTGAAGCAACGGTTGATAACGGACCAACAAAATAATTTTTATTGAAATCAGGGTATTAAAAATCCTCGTAAGTTTTTAAGGCTTCTGAAAAACATACCTTATTACAATAAAGAGTTGCTTTTAGAAAAAACGCTTGTTACGGATCTTTAAGATCCTATTACAAGCGTTTTTCTTTTTGTAGCTGTTTTTATTGTAAAATTTATTTCGCAACATTTCTTTAAGTGGCTAATTCTCGTTGCTATTTTTTTTAAAAATTGTTTGTCTCTTTTAATTAACATCTTCTGTAACAATTAAAAATAATCTTTTTATTTTTCGCCACGATAATTAACTGCAAAAAATAAACTAAAAAAAAGCCTGATCTTGGACATGCCCCAAAAAGTTAGACACTATTTGGGGCATTTTTTATGGAAAAAAAAGTAAAATATGATTATGCATTT